>CAZYWR010001330.1:0-16594 GCA_964651185.1 uncultured Polyangiales bacterium | reverse complement strand
TGCGCTCGCGCGCGCCGCCGCGTGCTTCGATATCATTGCGCTCGCGCGCGCCGCCGCGCGCTTGGACCCAATTTCCGTCGGGGCGGCCCTGCCCCGACTCTTCGGCTTCCGGCGGCAGGCTCGCCGGCTCGAGCTCCCCGCGTGGCACGCTGTCGAGCAACGCGCGGGCGACTGCGGCCAGCGAGATCTCGCCTTCACGGAGCTTGGCGCGGCCGGCGCGCGGGAGCACGCACGTGGGCACCGGCTCTGTGCCGCACCCGTAGCGACGCGCGCTGAGCGGGCGCACGCGCTTCGGGTCGCCCCAGGCATCGAGGATCGCCAGATCGAGCTCAAGCTCGTCGAGGCGCGCCTCATAGAGCTCTCCGAACGGACATGCGCGCGCCATCTGGCGCGCTTCGTCGATCGCTCGATATACAGCGGAGTCCACCCGCTGGCGCACTGGGACAAACGCCGGCTCGGGCGTTTCGTTGCGCTCGAGGCAAGCGATCAAGCGGGCCCGCTCGCTCGCTGCGTTGTCGGGCGTGAGCGAGGCCACAGGCCGCGCCAGCGCGGCTGCACGGGCCACCCGGCGATCGAGCTCGAGGGCGAACTCGAAATCCGAGCGGTCGATCGCGTTCATCGCCGCCCAAGGTAGCATGGGGCGGCGCCCCCGGAAGCCCTCCAAACACGGGGCCTGCGGGGCGGCTGCGCGGTCGCCGCACAAGCGGCGAAAGAAAAATACCCGCGGAGGACTGTGTTACCCTACAGCGTGGCTCACCCTCGCTCAGGCAGGTGAGCTGCCACCACACGCACGCCGCACCGACGGCCGGGAGTGAACTTCTCATGAGCGAGATGGTTGCGCGCATTGCCGCACTGCAGGACTACGACAGCTATCGTGACCTGCATTGGGAAGGCAGCTTCGAAGATTATCTGCAGATCGTGCGTGAGCGCCCCCAAGTGACGCGCAATGCGTTTCAGCGCCTTTACGACATGGTCATGCGCTACGGCGAAGAGGAGTACATCGACAACAAGAAGCGCCTCAAGCGCTATCCGTTCTTCTCCGATCCCATCGGCAGCGGCAAAGACGCGATCTACGGGCTCGACATCCCGCTGATGCGGCTCGTGCACGTGCTGCAGGCGGCGGCGCAAGGCTACGGCCCGGAGAAGCGCGTCATCCTCTTGCACGGTCCGGTCGGCTCCTCGAAGAGCACGATCGCGCGCCTGCTCAAGAAGGGCGCGGAGAGCTACTCGCGCACGCCCGAGGGCGCGCTCTATACGTTCAGGTGGGTGAACCTCGAGGGCACGGGGTTGATGGCCAACGGCGAGAGCGACGAGTTCCCTTCGCCGATGAACGAGGAGCCCCTGCGCCTCATCCCGCCCGAGTGGCGCGACAAGGCGATCGCCGCGCTCAAGCTCGGCAACGACAAGCACCGCGTGCGCGTGGAGGGCAACCTCAACCCCGCCTGCCGCTTCATGTTCCAGAAGCTGATGGAGAAGTACGGCGGCGACTGGGGCAAGGTCGTGCAGAACCACGTGCGCGTGCGGCGCCTGGTGATGAGCGAGCAAGACCGCATCGGCATCGGCACCTTCCAGCCGAAGGACGAGAAGAACCAGGACTCCACCGAGCTCACCGGCGACATCAACTACCGCAAGATCGCCGAGTACGGCTCGGACAGCGATCCGCGCGCCTTCAACTTCGACGGCGAGTTCAACGTGGCCAACCGCGGCATCGTCGAGTTCGTCGAGGTGCTCAAGCTCGACGTCGCGTTCTTGTACGACCTGTTGGGCGCGACCCAAGAGCACAAGATCAAGCCGAAGAAGTTCGCGCAGACCGACATCGACGAGGTGATCATCGGCCACACCAACGAGGCCGAGTACAAGAAGCTCCTGTCGAACGAGTTCATGGAGGCCTTGCGCGACCGCACGATCAAGATCGACATCCCTTACATCACCAAGGTGAGCGAGGAGATCCGCATCTACCAGAAGGACTTCTCGGCCGAGCGCCTGCGCGGCAAGCACATCGCGCCGCACACCCTGGAAGTGGCGGCGATGTGGGCCGTGCTGACGCGGCTCGAGGATCCCAAGAAGCACCAGCTGTCGCTGTTGCAGAAGCTCAAGCTCTACGACGGCAAGAACCTGCCCGGCTTCACGCAAGACAACGTCAAGGAGCTGCGCAAGGAGACCACGCGCGAAGGCCTCGACGGCATCTCGCCCCGCTACGTGCAGGACAAGATCTCCAACGCGCTCGTGCGCGACGGAGTCGAGGGCTACATCAACCCGTTCATGGTGCTCAACGAGCTCGAGAAGGGCCTCGAGAGCCACTCGCTCATCAGCAACGAGGATCAGCGCAAGCGCATGATGGAGCTGATCGGCATCGTCAAGGGCGAGTACGAAGAGATCGTCAAGAACGAGGTGCAGCGCGCGATCAGCGCCGACGAGGAGGCGATCGCCCGCCTCAGCGCCAACTACGTCGACAACATCCGCGCGTACGTGATGCGCGAGAAGGTCAAGAACCGCTACACCGGCCGCGACGAGGAGCCCGATGAGCGGCTCATGCGCTCGGTGGAAGAGAAGATCGACATCCCGGAGAGCCGGAAAGACGACTTCCGCCGCGAGATCATGAACTACATCGGCCACCTCGCGCTCGAGGGCAAGAAGTTCGAGTACCACACGAACGACCGCCTGCGGCGCGCGCTGGAGATGAAGCTGTTCGAAGATCAGAAGGACTCGATCAAGCTCTCGAGCTTCGTGTCGAACGTGATCGACAAGGAGACCCAAGACAAGATCGACATCATCAAGGGCCGCCTGATCAAGAACTACGGCTACAACGAAGCCAGCGCGACCGACGTGCTCGCCTTTGTCGCGAGCATCTTCGCGCGCGGCGACGTGAAGGACTGAGCGCCCATGGTCGCGGCAGCCGCACCTGTCTTCCCCGTCGAACGAAGCTCCCAAGACGCGGAGCAGCGGGTGCTGCTGACCAACGTACCCTGGTCCACGTACGTGGTGCTGCGCGACTCGCTCGAGAGCGCGTCCGTACGGATGACGTACCTGGAGGGTCTACTCGAGATCATGAGCCCGTCTCGCACGCACGAAGTCAACAAGAAGCAGATCGCGCGGCTGGTCGAACTGTTCTGCCTGGAGCGCGACATCCCCTTGTTCGGCTACGGCTCCACGACCTTCCGCAAAGAAGAGAAGAAGCGCGGGCTCGAGCCGGACGAATGCTACGCCCGCGGCAGGAACAAGGAGATCCCCGACTTCGCGCTCGAGGTCGTGGCGACGCGCGGCGCGCTCGACAAGCTCGATGTGTACCGCGGCCTCGGCATCCGCGAAGTGTGGACCTTCGAGCACGGGAGCTTTCAGCTCTTCACGCTGCGCGGCGAGCAGTACGAACCGCTCGAGGAGAGCGAAGTGTTGCCCGAGCTCGATCTCGCGCGGCTCGCGCATTATGCGACGCAAGCGGACCAGCACGCCGCGCTCAAAGCCTATCGAGACGAACTGCGCACGACGCGTACCTGACGGCGCTTGGCCTCACTGGCGTGATCATGCAGCGATCGACCAGGAACAGCTGGCGCAGGCGTTCTCGTGTCAGAAGCCCTTGCTCTGGAACATGCTCCAGTCCGCGGAGTCGCCGCAGAAGCCGCAGTCGTCGCCGACGAATAGCGCGCGCAGCTCGTCTCTCCCTTTGAGCTGCCAGTCGAACCACGCCGCCACGGCCGCGCGCGTGCGCTTGCCGTCGTTGGAGGTCAAGCCCGCGAAGGCAGACAGCAGGCCGCCCGGGTCGTCTTCGACATCGGCATACTCGTCGTGGTTGCCGCCGTTGGTCACACCAAAGACCGCCGGCGTCTGCGTCGCGTCGTATGCGGCCTGTACGGACTCCGGGGTCGCGATGTCGCCGGCCGTAGTGATATAGAACGTCGGGCATTGGACCATGCTGACCTCCTGCTCCGTGTTCTGCAGCGGCACCCCCGAGAGCGGAGCGATCGCGCGAATGCGCGGATCTTTTCCGGTCTCGACCGTTCCCGATCCGCCTTGCGAGTGGCCGAAGGCCCCGATCTGCTCGCGGTCGATTTTGCCGTGGATCGGACTGTTCGCGTCCTGATCTTGCGCCAGCGCCCACTCCACGGCCTGCAGCATCTCCTTGCCCGTACCCACGTCCGCGGAATTGGAGCCGACCACGATGAAGCCGTAGGAGACGACGTGGTTGATGAGGTGTTCGTAGAAGGTCGGCGACGTAAAGGTTCCGTCGCCCCACGTGAGCAGCGGGAAACGCTCGTCTGGCGCGCCACCCTCCGGGTAGTACAGCGTGAATCCGCTCGGATCGTTGTCATTGCCCAGAGGAACGAGCGAGCTCGTGCCGGTAGTGATCGTGCCGACGCCCTGATTGAGCAAGGTCTTCACGGGCCCGTACGGACCATCTTGTGCGTAGGTCGCGGGCGTCGTGCCGCTACCCACCGTCGCATCGCGAGCCGGTCCGGCTTCGATGTGTCCGCCGTCCATCGGCGTCGCCGCGGTGTGGCCGCCATCCGCCGTGAGCTGGCCCACGCTCGCGTCGTTGTGCGAGATCATCGCGTCGAGCGGGGCGCTGATGGCTGCGTCGACGCTCCCGTTCGGCTTGCGGCCGGCATCCACCTTCGGATCGTCATCGGCCGTAGTCGCGCTCTGATCTTGGTCGTCATCCGGCTCATCGTGGTGGACGTCGGGAGATCTGGTATCTGAACTGCACGCGCTAGCGACCCCCGAGAGGGCCCAGGCGAGCGCCCATATCGAGAATACGGCTCGTTGGCTTGCGGCGACGTGCATAAGCATCTCCAGGTGATGAAGTCTTCGAGACGCAGAGCCGCAGGTCGAGAAGAACATTGTGCCACCCAGGGATCGTTTCCGCCGAGGAGCCGTCGTCTCGACCGGACGGATCTCGTCAGGAACTCAGGGCGTGTCGGGGCTCGGCCAGTTCTTTTTTTGTATTTGCCACTCGGACGACGTGCATAGCTCGCAGTCGCTGCCAAAGAAGTACTTCCGGGCTCCCGTATCGCCGCAGGCCCAATAGCGCAACCAGGCGACCGCGTATCCCCGCTCGGCCTCGGCTCCCCCGCAGGGACCCGACAAGATGGCGCTCGCGATGCAGGAGATGGCGTCTGTATCGATGATGTACAGATGGCCCACATCCATCTGCAGAATCGCGTAGAACGTCTGCACCTGAGAGGCGTTGAAGTTGGGAGTCACGTATCCGTCCGCACTGACGAACGTATCTCCGGTCGAGCTGAAGAGTAGCAACGGCGCATGCATCGCCTGCCAAGCGTCGCCCTCGCGTGGGGGCATGCCGTGGAAGGACACCGTCGCTTTGACGTTCGGTCGATTGGCCGTATCGACGGCGGCGCCGCCTCCCCATGAGTAGCCGATCGTGACTTCGGTGGAGGTGTCGAGCATGTCCTTCAGCGGACCGTCCGCCGTATTCTGCTGCACGAGCCAATCCATGCCGTCGTTCAGGCATTGGCGTTCGGCTTGCACGTCTGGGCACGCGATGATCACGAAGCCGTGCGACGCGATCAGCGTGAGCAGCTCCTGATATTGATCTGCCGTGGTGGCGATGCCGTTGCCCCACACCGCGAGCGGGTGCTTGAAGCCGTTCTTGCCGAGCGAGGCGTCCGGTCGATAGAGCAGATATTGCCCGTTCGGACCCGTGTTCTCAAACATCTTCGCGTCATCGAAGGGACCCTTGGCGCTGTAGTCGCTCGCGGGCGGCAGGCTCGAGCAGCTGCCGGCCGCTACCTCCGGCGTGCCTGGATTCTTGACCGCGCCGTCCGCTCCGCCGTGCACGGTTGCGTCGCCGCCACCTGCAGATCCGTCACGTTGCTGGCCCGCGCCTCCGTCTCGACTCCCACCGCTCGGTGCAGCTCCGGCATCTTTGCCGCCGCCAGCTACGCCGGCGTCAGCGCCTCCGCTTCGGCTTGCATCGAGCTTCGTCGAGCCATGATCGCCGCTGCTGTCGTCGTCACCGGATTCGTGCGCGTCGTCTGCGCTCGCAGAATCGTCGCTCGACGTATCATCGCCTTTTTGCCCGTCAGGCTTGCTGCCAGCGCCGCAACCGGCGAGCGGGATCAAAAGCATGAAGAAGCAACCAGCGACGAGCCAAGCACGACACGACGGTGGATGCGCAGGCCGCAAGTCTCTATTCAGCATAAGAAGCATCTTCAGAACCTCGAGTCTGCTTTGGGCGACGAAAGCGAGAACAAGCCTGAGCACGCGCCTGAAGGCACGGATCGGAGCGCATGCTCGCAGCGAACGAATCGAACACCTTGAAGGCGCCCGCGAGGCCGCCGACAGCCGCTAGGGCGTCATCGTCTCGGTCGCCTTGATTTGCTCCACGATGTATTTGACGACCTCATCGTTGATAGGCGTCGTGTGCTCGTGCGCGCCCATCGTGAAATCGAAGTGCGTCCAGCCGGGACTGCAATTCGGCCACTCGTCGAGCATCTGCATGTTGCCGATGTCCATGGGCCCCATCTTTGCGCCACAGCCATGGCGCGTCGCCGCCGCTGTCTGATCAGGAAGGCCAGGCACGCCGCCCATGGCCTCCTGATCGCCGACGGTATGGATCTGCGAAACACGATCGCTGCAATCGTTGCTCCCAGTGCCGCCGAAGAGGCCTCCGATCCCGCCGCCGACCCCAGTCGCACCGCCCGACATCCCGATCACGCCGCGCGCGCGCTCTTTGAGCATGTCGTCGCAGACGAAGCTCTTGGCGAACATCGCGCCCCAGGAGTGGCCTGCCACCCACAGGCCGGTGATGTTGAATTTGGAGAACTTGTCATAGACCCAGTTGATCACGTCGTAGAGATGCGGGAGGTCCTTGCCGTCGTCGCCATTGCCCCACTGCGAGACCACCGACTTAGGCTCGGCGATAATCAAGTTGTGGGAGTCGGAGAGCTTGTGCGCAGCGAAGTAGCTGTGCTCGTAGAGCTTCAAACTCTCATCCGGCATGGTGCCGTGCAGGTTGAGGATGAAGGTAATGTGCGCGCCTTCGTGCTTGTTGCACGGATACGTGAGGATCACGTCGCGCCCGCCGATCTGTAGGTTGGGCGTTCCCGGGACGGGGAAGCCGCCGAAGTTGTTGCCCACGAAACCGTCGAGCCCCGCCGATCCGCCGCACGCCACGTCCGGGATGCTGACGACTGGACTGCTGGGATCGCCGTCGAGCGGGCCGCTCACGAACGCCGGCGCAGGAACCATGGAAGGACTGTCCGGCACGCTGGGACCTTTCGGAGCGCTCCCGGTGCCCGCGTCGCGCTTTGCCGCGGAGCTCGCGTCTTTGCCGTTCGCGGCGCTCGCGGCGTCCTGATCTTGGCTGCGCTTGCCGGCGTCCTCCTTGCCCGCGTCCCGCTTCTTTCCCGCATCCGCCGCCTCGACCGGAGCTTCGTCCTCACTTCGATCGTCGCTGCTCTCATCACCGTCGCCGTCATCGCCGCTGCTATCGGCGCCAGGCGCGTTGTCTTGGCTGCAGGCGACGAACCCAAGTACGAGCGCGAGAACGAGGCACACCTCGCCATGTTTTCGAGATACAAGCATAAGCTCCCTCCACCTCCGCCGCCGGGGATTTCATTCGTCTGGGCTCGTCTCGAAGTGGCGCTTCGAGCACCCTTCCAACCCGTGAGCTTCGGGGACGCCGCCGAACGTCCATCGCCAGTCAGAGCGATACGCATCCGTTGCGGCACGACGTCGATCCCGTGCGGCCGCCGTAGTTGGCGCTACTTCTGTCGTTCGCGATGGTGCTCACCGTGAAGTCTCGGCCGCCACTGAACACGGAAGAACGGCAACTTTCATTGGGACGTTCAGAAAAAAAATTGCTCTTTTGAGAACGCGGCTATGGTCCGCTCGAAAACTGAATTCGATCTGGGACGCGCGACAGGTTCGCTGATCTTTGTCGGCGCAGATGCCTGCGCATAAGGTTCGATAGCTTTCTTCCTCAAGTACGCGAAGCGCAGCAACACGGGAGTATTCCGGCAATGCCGCACTGGAGCTTGCCTCGGCCTGCGGCCAGTACCCATCTCATGGTCCGCCTCGCGGAGGAGTGCGGAATGACGTCGGCGAGCTGTCTGGCTGGCACGGGTCTCACGCCCGACCAGCTCGCCGATCCGGCGCGGGAGATCGAAGGACGTCAGGAGCTCGCCGTGCTCCGCAACATCTTGCGCACGCTCGATCCTGCTCTGCCCTTCGCCATCATGGCTGGGCTGCGCTATCACGCGACCACCCAGGGCATGTGGGGTTTCGCAATCATGAGCAGCCCTGACGCGCGCAGCGCGGTCGAGATAGGATTTCGTTACTTCGATCTGTCGTTCTCGTTCAACCGTCCACGCGTCGAAGTGACGGGCGAAGACGGCCGGTTCTATTACGACGACAGCGACAATCCGGACGACCTGCGCGCGGCGCTGGTCGAGCGCGATCTCGCAGCGCTCGTCACGATCGAGCGCGACTTGTACGGCCGCAGCCTGCCTGCGCGATCGCTACAGCTGCGCGCGTCGCGACCACCTTACGTCCCCACCATCGCGTCGTTGTTCGATGTGGAGCCGCAATTCGGCGCCGACGTGAATTGCCTTACCTTTGACGCGAAGCTGCTGTGCCTTCCGCAGCCGCTCGCCGACGACTTCGGCTTGCGCGTGAGCGAAGAGCAATGCCGCATATTGCTCCAGCGGCGCGGCGCGCGCTCGGGGGTGGCCGGCCGCGTTCGCGCCGAGATCTTGCGCAAGCCAGGCGAGTTTCCGAGCATGAACAGCGTGGCTGAGCAGCTCGGGATGACCACGCGCACGCTGCACAATCAGCTCGCTCGCGAAGGGACCTCGTATCGAGAGCTGCTGGAAGAAATACGTGAGACCCTTGCAGAGGAGCTGCTCGCCATCTCATGCTTGACAGTGGACGAAATCGCGCACCGGCTCGGCTACGCCGAAACGTCGTCGTTCGTCGCTGCGTTCAAGCGCTGGAAGGGCGTACCGCCCAAGAGCTACAAGCGAACCAAGGTCGAGAAGTGAAGGCGCGCGCGGCCCGCCGCGTCCGGTTGACTTTGCGCGAGGCACAGCCTTGAATCCGGGCGCCGCGCACGCGCGGCGTGCTTCTACGAACGCTTCAATTCTTCAGCCGCGAGGCACCGTGACGGTCAGACTTACGACTTGCTTGCTGCTCGGGGTGGGGGCAGCGTGGACATCCGCATGCATGGAAGAGCACTTGGTGACCGTCTACCTAGGCGACGCCGCCGGTGCACAGCCTGGATCCGGCACGGGCGGCGATGCGGGGGTGCTCGACGCTGGTTCCGTCATGGGCACGTGCCAAGCGCAAACGGACTCGGAAGACGGCGGAACCGAGATGGCGAACGTCGACGCGAGCGAGGTGGTGGCTGACGCGAGCGTGCCGGACTTCGCGGACGGCTCGGCCGCGGACGCGAGTGCGCTGGATGCCACGACGACGGGAGGTGCGAGCCCGCTCGACGCTGCGGTGCCGCCCAGCATGCCCGTCTTCGGCGGCACGCCCGTGTTGGTCTCTTCGGCTTTCTCGCTCGCCGAGGGGCCGCTTTGGGACGCCTGCCGCGGTGGCTTACTTTTCGTCGATGTCGACGCGGCGCGCATTTACCTGCTGAACCCGCCCTCCCAGCTCACCGTGATCAGGGAGAACAGCAATTACGCGAACGGCCTCGCGTTCGATCCCACGGGGGCGCTGTGGGCGACCGAGATGGGAGGCGCCACGCCCGGACGGGTCACACGCACGGACCGCGCCGGCGATCTGACGGTCGCGGCTGACCACGGCCCTGCTTGCACGGACCTTCATACGCCGGACGACCTGGTGGTGCGCTCCGACGGAACCGTCTACTTCACCGATCCCACCTTCCCGCACGGCTCGTTCCTCAACTTCAGCCTCGGCACGAGCCCCGTGTACCGGCTCGCACCGCGCGCAATTGGATATCAGATCGTCTCGGAAGCCCAAGTCTCCGGACCGAATGGTCTCGAACTCTCGCCTGACGAGAAGACGCTCTACGTGAACAGCTATTTGGGCGGGCAGGTCTTACGTTATACGGTCGCCGCGGACGGTTCGCTCTCGGCGGACGGCGTGGTGGCTTCGGGTCTGGTCACCCCCGACAGTCTGTGCGTCGACGCGGTCGGCAATTTGTACGTCGGCGTGAGCACCGGGCTCTACGTGCTCACGCCCGACGGCAGCCCTCTGACGACCATTCCGATCGCGTCGAGCCAGGGAGTGACCAACTGCGAGTTCGGGGGCAGCGATGGGAAGACGCTGTATGTCACGGCCTGGACTTCGCTCTGGCGCATCGATGGGATGCCGTATCCCGGCCTGCAATGGCAGAAGAACCAGCGCATCGCCTGCCACTGAGACGCGAGCGGGGGATCCGCCCGGAATCACCCCGAACATCGTGCCCGAACGCACGCCGGACAGCCGTGCGCCCGTCTCACGCGGACGCGAGAACGGCCAAACTGCCAGCGCGATGTCGCCCGCGAGGTTGGTCCGCCTGACGCGTCTTCTCACCTTCGTCGTGGTCGCGGTTTTTCTGATCGGCGCGCCGTTCTACGTCCAGGTCTTGGGCCGCGAGACGAAGTGGCTCCGCGGCTGGCGCATGTACAGCGGACACGCTGCCGACTGGTGCTTCGTCCACTACCACCGCTACGAACGCGATGGCACGAAGGTCCCCTTGCGACGGCTGGCCGCGCTCGGCATCGAGCCGGGCAGCTCGGCATGGCGGGAAGAGCGCGAGATCCGCACCCCCGAGCGAGCGCGGATCGAGGGCAAGCGCTTGTGCCGAGCACTCGGAGTAGGGATCCGGCTCGGCTTTTCGATGAAGTGCGGCGTCGGCGAACGCGCCTGGAACGTGCTCGAGCGGGACAGTGGCGATGTCTGCAGGGATTGATCGGCTCGCACGGCCCTGGCGCGCGCTCGAGCGCCGCATCGATCACGAGGGCAACACGCGCGCCGTGGCGCTGATGCGCATCGGGATGGCGGCGCTCGCGTGGAGCGAATACGCCCGCTTCTTCCGCGGCCACGTGGACATGAACGGAACGCGCATCGCCCTCGGATTGTGCTTTTACCTGAGCTCCACGTCGATGTTCGTCGGCTTGTTCAGCCGGCTCTCGACGCTGCTCACGGGAGCGGTGTTGTCCGTCGCATACTTCGCGCTCGGCTATCACGGCTACAAGGACGAGTTCCTTCATCACCATACGTACGCCATGAACACGCTGATCACGCTCTTGGCGCTGACACCTTGCGGTCGCTCCTATTCCCTGGACCGCTGGCTGTCCGTGCGGCGGGCGATCGCGCGCGGGCAGGAGCCGCCGGCGGAGTCGGGGCCGCTCTGGGCCGTGCCGCTGCTCTCGCTGCAGGTCGCCGTCATCTACTCGGGCGGCGCGTACGACAAGATGAACGAGCTGTTTCTGAGCGGCGGGCGCCTGCAGCAGCTCTACTCATTCTACTTCGGCTCGCACGAGGGGGTCGACCTGCCTTACTTCTTCGAGCTGATGACGGCCTTGGCCTGGGCGACGGTGGCGCTCGAGCTCGCGCTCGCGGTCGGCTTGTTCGTGCCGCGGATGCGCAAGGTACTCATGCCGGTCGGGATCTTGTTTCACGCCGCGATCTACTGGAGCATGCCCGTCTCGACGTTCAGCTTGATGATGATCTTGATGTACCTGAGCTTTCTCCCGGAAACCGACGACGAGCAGGTGCTGCGCACGCTCGAGCGCGCTCCGGTCGCTCCGGAGCAGGCCGCGCAGGGACCCGACGCCCGAGCCGCGATGTAGCGCGCTCGCGACCGCATATCGCGCTAAGGTTCCGCGCGGGCTCGCAAGTTCGCGACCCGACCCAGGAGGATGCGTGCCCCCGAGCTCGATCGTGATGGGCGCCCTGCTCGCGAGCGCGGCGCACGCGCTGACCGGGCCCGATCACCTCGCTGCCGTGCTTCCGCTCGCGCTCGAGCAGCGCGCACAGGCGCTGCGGGTAGGGGCGTATTGGGGCATGGGCCATGGTCTCGGCGTGGCCGCGCTGGGCCTGCTCTCGCGCATGTTGCTCGCGCACGTGGAGCTCGCGCCTGTTTCGAACCTATGCGAGCTGCTGGTGGGTGCGCTGTTGGTCTTCGTGGGCGTGCGTGCCGTGCGTCGCAGCCGGCACCTGACTGTGCACGAGCACGAACGCGCGTTTGCGCATGCAGCGGCCGAGGTCACGTCGAGCGCTCCGGCGGCGCCTCGCGGAGGCGAGCCGGCGCTCACGCGTTCGGCGCACGACGGGCATCGCCACGGTGCGCTCGGATTTGGCGTGTTGCATGGGATGGCAGGCGGTGGGCATCTGTTTGGCGCGCTGCCGGCGCTCGCGCTCTCGCCGTTGGAAGCCAGCCTCTATTTAGGCGCTTACCTGCTCGGCGCGGTGCTCTCGATGAGCGTGTTCTCGGCGGCATGCGGACGCGTCGTCTCCGCCTCGGCACTCCCTTCCGCCTTACGCTTTGCGGGCGCCGCGGCGGTGGGAGTCGGAGTCTTGTGGGTCGGGACCGCGCTCTGGGCGGCCTGAGGCATACAGTGCGTTCGACCACACGCCCCACCGGTCGCGCGGCCTGCGTAGCTCACGCATCCAGCACTCTCGCCACCCGCACTTCGGCAAGGCCGGCGTGTTCGGGCTGTAGATGGCATAGGCCTGCAGCGGTTGCTCTTGCCCACCCCGTTCGCGCCGATGAAGCAGTTGATGCGGCCGAGCTCGAGCGTCTCTTCGGCCAGCGACTTGAAGCCGCGGATGTGGATGGTGCGGATCATGGTCATCCCGCCTTCTTGCGTCTTGCTCGCTGGATTTTCGCGGCACGTTTCGCGCACACGAAGAGCGGATGCGGGTTGGTCGTTCGTGTCCTGCGACACGAGCTCACGCGCTCGAGGTCGTCCCAGCGCTGACCTGCCGGGATCAGCATCTCGCTGCCCGTCTACGGGCGAAGGCACTCGCCGAGACACACGTGTCAGCTGGCGTGTGTCTCGTTGCGCCAGATGGCCTCGTTGAACGAGGCGAGTATTTGTAGCAGCTCCCCCTTGAACATTCTGTCGAGGCGCGCGAAGCCGCCACCTTCGCGCCGGAACACCTGATCCGGGTCATCGAGCGCCTCGCGGTCCCGCCGCACGACCTGCCGCGGCCTCACCGGACGCCGGCCAGCGCATAGTTCGTGGTTTTCGCGGTCATATCTACTCCCGGTAGCCGGCTTGATGCCAACGCTCCACGAGGGCTGAGCGCGCAGGAAAAGCGGGAATCGCGCGCCGCCGCGTTACACTCGCCGCTGCGTGACGATGCCGACCGCGCTCGCCGCCGCGACTGGGTTGCACAGCGACGCGGATCGCGAGCGCCGCTGGGGGTGCGCTGCCACGCTGCTGGCCGCCCTGGCCGTGGCCGTCTCGGGTCTGTATCCGGGCGGCGTCCCGGACACGTTCGGCCACCTGGCGCACGGCCGCGATATCCTGGAGCAGGGGGCATTGTTCGCGCTCGATCGGCGTTCGCTGCTCGAGCCGCCGCGCGCGTTCCACAACTACGAGTGGCTGAGCGACCTGATCTTTTACGCGCTGTATCGCGGGTTCGGCTACGACGCGCTGATCGCGCTCAAGTGTTCCGCGCTGTTCGCGAGCGCGCTCGGCCTCGGCGCGATCGCGCGCCGCCTGGGCGGAGCGCCGGCCGAAGCCTGGTGCGCGCTGTCCGTCCTCGGCGCGATCCCGGCTTGTCGCTACCGCTTCACGGACCGGCCGCACGTGCTCGGCCTGGCGGCGGCCGTGCTCTCGCTGTGGCTCTTGTGCGCGCTCTCGCGCGGGCTCGCGCCGCGGCGCCGGCTGCTCGCCGCGCTGTTCGCGACCCATGTGCTGTGGGTCAACCTGCACGGCAGCCACTTGCTCGGGCTGCTGTTCACGGCCTGCTTTCTCGTGTTCGATCGAGCGCAGCGCCGCCCGTTGCTGGCGGCGCTGGCGCTCCAGCTCGCCGCTTCCTGCGCCTCGCCCTACGGGCCCTGGATCGTGATCGATGCCGTCCAGCACGTGAGCGACGGGCGCTACCGGCCGTTGGTGAGCGAGTGGCAGCCGTGGTCGAGCGACGCCGCACCGTGGCACGGGCTCGCTCCGGCGCTGCAGGGCGCCTTGCTCGCGCTGCTCGGACCGCGGCTCGTGCGCCAGGGCGCGAGCGTCCGGGCCCTGCTGCTGGCGGCGGCGGCGCTGGCCTGCGCGGGCTTTCGTTCGATGCGCTTCGCCAGCGACTTCCTGCTGTTCTCCTCCCCGCTGCTCGGGGTGGGGCTGGCTGCGCGGCTATGCGAGTTCGCGCCCGCGCGCACGCGCGCAGCGTGGCTCGGGTGCGCGCTGGCGATCGCGCCGCTCTCGGCGTGGGGCGCGCTGGTCTTGCCGCCCGGGCGAACCTTCGGCCTCGGCTGGCAGCAGCAGCACCTGCCCGTGGCGAGCGGGGCCTGGCTCGCCCGCCATGCGCCCGAGGCGCGCCTGTTCGGACCGATGGAGGACACCTGGTTTCTGTTGTTCGCTGCGCCCCACACGCGCGCGTTCATCGACGGTCGCGTGCCCTTCTACGGCGTGGCCCACGTGCGCCTGGCCCAGCTCGCGCTGGCGCGCCCCGCGCTGTTCGATCAGGTCGCGGCGCACGCGCGGATCGACGCCGTGATCGTGCGGCACCTTTGGCGAGAACAGCGCGTGCTGCTCTCGCACCTGCTGGACAGCGCGACTTGGCGCGTGGCGGTGATCGAGCACAGCCACGTGCTATTCGTGCGCGCGGGTTCGGCGGCGGCCAGGGACGCGCCCGACCTCAGCGCGCTCGAGCCGTTCTACGGTTACGCCTGGGTGTTCGCGGCGAACGCCGCGCAGGCCGGCGCGATCCGCGCCGCGCTGGCCGCGTTACCGCGCCATCCCAACGTCGCGCCCTACCGCAGCTGGGTGGGCGCGGCCCTTTCGCTGCGCCCGCTCTTGCGCGCTGGCCCCGAGGATGGACTGCGCTGGCCGAGCTCGGAAGAGGAGCGCGCGCGCTACCGCGACGCGTACGCGGCGCTGGAGCAGACCATGGGCACGCTCGATGCCGAAGTCGCGAGCGTGCTGACCCTGGACGCGTTGGTCGGCGCGCTGCTCGGCGAATGCCAGGGCGCGGAGCGCGCGCTGCGCAGGGCGGCGCTCGGCGGCGCCAGCGATCGAATGTACGTGTTCGCGTTGGCCGAGCTGGCCTTGCGTCGGGGTGAGCTCGCGCGCGTGCGCAGCTTCGTGGCCGCGCACGGCGGGACGAGCAGCAGCGATCCCTGGATCCGCGAGCTTTCGCGCGGGCTGAACGAGCCGCCGCCCGCTTGCGCGCCGGCGTCCAAGTAAGTCCGGGCAGCGCGGGAGCTCGCGCAAGCCGCGCGCGAGCTGAGCGAGCCAGGGATCGGCGCGCCGCTGGAGGCGCGATTCGATGGGCGACTCTCGGTTGGAGGTTCGCGGTGCGTTGGAGCAGCACGTTACACGCGGGTGTGTTCGCGTCGAAGATGCGGCTGCGAAAGTTTTCCATCGGGAAGGCCGGACCGGGATCAGACTTGCGCCCGGGTGCGACGTCTTCGTGGCCCATCACGTACTCCAAGCCGTACGTCCGGACCAACAGGGCCGCGACCTCGTAGGCCGCCTCGAGCTGCACGCTCGGATAGACGGCCCAGCCGGATGCCTTCTGCTCGTGCTTGTGCACGGCTTCGATCGCGGCTTCGGGCGGGAAGGGTCCTAGGGTCTTCGAATGCCATCCATCCTTCGTGCGCGTCAGGCGGCCGGGGTTGTCGAGCTCGATCCCGATCGAATGCCTGTTCAGGTGCTGAATTCGTTTGCCGTCGATTTGCCAACTGCTCGTGCCGGCGTGCCATGCGACGACATTGAAGGCCACGAGCTGTGTGATGCTGCCATCTCTACCGATGACCAGATGGGCAGATGCCCTAGCTTGTCCGCTGCAAAACCAGTTACAGGTGCTGCACGCGTCGTGGCCTGCGGTGTAATGCATGATCAAGAAGCGAGGTTTGAGCTTACCGCCGTGGTTCGGGCACTTCTTCTCGAACGCGAAGGACTGGCCCGTGTCGGTCAACAAGAAGTGCTCCACGACTTTCACTGCGGTGGCTCCGTGGCGTGGGTGTAATTACTTGTTCAGCGCACGATGCGTGGCCGAGATTTCGGCCTGCGTAATCGGACGGACGCCCTCAAACAGCGTTGCCCCCGGACACCCTGTAAGCGTAGCAGAAACCTCGTACTTGTTCCCGAATCGGCTCGGCTGGTACGGGCTCAAGAGACGTCTTGTCGCGCGCCCGTCGTGCAGGTGTCCACGCCGCCGTCATGGCACGCTTTCGGGCGAGGGACGCGCATGAACGACCTGAGTCACCACTTCCACGCGCAAGCCTGCAACAACGCGTGGTCCAACCTGCGGCTCTTGCGAGCGTGCGCCGCGCTGGACGACGCAGAGTTTGCCGCGCCGCGCACCGGCTTCTTCCCGTCGCTTAAGGACACGCTGAACCACATCGTGACGGTCGACTGGCTGTACGTCGACGCGCTCGAGCGCGCTGTCGCGGGCCGGCCGGCGAACCCCGACGCCGCCCGCTTCTTCGAGCCGCTCGCGCCGTTCGCCA
>CAZYWR010001329.1:0-2619 GCA_964651185.1 uncultured Polyangiales bacterium | reverse complement strand
CGCGTACGGCAGGTGCCGGTGGGCGCGCGCGTCTTGTACGTGTCGCGCTTCGCCGGGCAGGCGGATGCAGTGTGTGTTCCAGAAGCTCAGGTTCATTTGCTGCCCGAGTCGATGAGCTTCGACGAAGCGGCTGCGCTGCCGGTCAACTATCTGACGGCCTATCATATGCTCTTCCGCGTCACGCGCGTGGCCCCAGGCGATCACGTGCTCGTGCACATGGCCGCCGGCGGGGTAGGGACGGCTTTGATCCAGCTCTGCCGGACGGTGCCGAACGTGACGATCTACGGCACCTGCTCGTCATCCAAACACGCGTATGCGAAGGCGCAGGGACTAACCCACGCGATCGACTACCACACGCAGGACTACGTGCAGGAGGTGCTGAGACTGACCGAGGGGCGCGGCGTCGACTTCGTCTATGACGCGCTCGGAGGCAGAGACTGGAAGCGGGATTATTCCGTGCTCAAACACGGCGGCATCCTGGTGGCTTACGGGATCGCCAACGCCAGCAACGGCGAGCGGCGCGGCATCGTGCGGCTCCTGAAGGTGCTCACGCAGGCGCCCATCTTGACGCCGATCAAGCTGATGAACGACAACAAGGGCTACGCCGGCGTCAACATGGGGCGGCTCTGGGGCGACACCGCCATGCTGCGCGAAGCCATGGAGCATCTCATGCAGATGTACGAAGCGGGCCAGATCCGGCCGCACATCGATCACGTCTTCCCGTTTTCGCGCGCACGCGACGCTTTTGCCGAGCTCGAACAAGGTAAGAACAGCGGGAAGGTCGTGCTGCATCCGGACTGACCTATGGACGCGATGCACTCAACTCGAGAACGCGAGTTGGTTGTTCACGCGCACGAGCCGGCGTGTCAGCGGCGTCCGTAGCAGGCTGAGGCCCAGCGCGCGCTCGAGGAGCTCGTCGGCGCGTGCGCGTGCTGCGCCGGTGAGCCGCTGATAATGGTCGTGGGCGCGCTGAAAGCGCCACACGTTGAAAGGGTAGATCGCGCGCTCGCCCTGCGCGCTGTCCAACTCGAAGCAATGGGTTCCGATGGCGCGCGGCAGCGAGGCCCGGCTCGGGTCGGGCACGAACTCGGCGAGCTTGGCGATGGTCTTCGCGAGCACGGGAGCGAACTCGCGAAACATGCGTGCCAGCGGCGGTGTCAGTGTCTCAGGGACTTGGTCTCGATCCAGGAAGTCGCCGGCATCGGGCTTGGGGGTCCGCATGCGTTCGATCCAGCGCGCGACTTCGGGCGCGAGCGCGTTCATCATGCGGCCCGAAGCCGGATCGCGATACAGGTGCGCATAGAGCGGTCCAAAGAGTGCAAAGTCCCCGATCGACGGCCGCGTGCCGAGCAAAAAGGGATGCTCCCGGAAATGTTCCGCCAGTTCGGCCAGCAGTGCGCGGTAGCTGGCCTCGATCGCGGGGACCGTCCCAGGGTGAACGCCCAGCGCCGGAAGTGCCCCTGCAAAGGGTCCGGCGAGCTTCTCCCCTAGTGCGCGCTGCTCTTCCTGGGAGAGCTGCGGCGCCGACAGGCGGCCGAATTCTTCGATCGCGAACGCCCGGTTTTCGGGCACGTTCCAACGATAATGCATCGCGGGTAGCAGCAGCCATTCGTCTGCGTAGAGTTCGAACAGCAGCGCGATCAGCCGCTGTACGTCGGTCGCCGGATCGACGGCGGGCGCCGGATAGCGTCGCTCGAGATAGTCGATAATAGCTGTAGAGTCTTGCACCGCGACGTCGTCGTCGGAGAGCAGCACGGGGATGAAACGAACGCCCGTGCGCGGCACGATCACGTTCCGGTACACTTCGCGCGTCGCCGCGACCTCGTCGAAGGGAATCTGTTTGTAGAGCAGGTAGGCGCGGACCTTGGCGGTGTAGTACGAGACCTCCGCGCCGATCAGCTGATGTCGCTTCATCGCGCGATGATACGGTCGCGTTCCGTTCATTCAATCGGTCCGGCTGGCGGGGCGCCCGTTGCGCAGCCTATAGCCAGCGCGTGAACAAGCTGACCGCGCTGTTCGCCCTCTACTTTGCGCAGGGCCTTCCGTTCGGATTTCAGGCGACCGCGTTGCCGCTCATGCTGCGCGAGCGCGGCGCATCATTGGCCACGGTGGGCTTCTCGAGCCTGCTCGCCGCACCCTGGTTGGCCAAGGCGCTTTGGGCTCCGCTCGTCGATCGCTACGGCAATCGGCGCTTCGGGCGGCGCAAAAGCTGGATCATACCCATGCAGGCCGCGCTCGCGTTGAGCGCCCTGTGGGCTGCGCACGTCGAAGATGCCCGCGCGTTGGCGGCGTCGATCTTGGCGATGAACTTCTTTGCCGCCACGCAAGACATCGCCGTCGACGCGCTGACCGTCAGCTGGCTCAAGCCGGAGCAGCTCGGCCCCGCCAACGCGCTGCAGGTCGTGGGCTACAAGCTCGGCATGCTCACCGGTGGCGGGCTCTTGGTGTGGGCGAGCGCGCGCATCGGATGGAGCGGTCTGTTTCACTGCATCGCGGGCTTGATGCTCGCGGTGCTCGTGTGCGCGCTCTTCGTGCGCGAGCCCGCGGACGAGCAGGCCGCTGCGCCGCGGCTGCGCCTGTCGGAGATATGGAGCCGCCTACGCGCGGCGAGCCGGCCAG
>CAZYWR010001328.1:0-2733 GCA_964651185.1 uncultured Polyangiales bacterium | reverse complement strand
TGCTCGCCCGCGGCGAGCGCATGACCGCCCTGCTCGCGCGCTTGAACCTGCGCGGCTGCGCGCTTGGCCAGGCGGCTGCCGTCCGCCGCGCGCAACAGCGGCACGTGCACGAACGCAGGCGCCGGCGCGCCGAGCGCCTCGTAGAGCGCGAGCTGCCAGCCCGTGCAGCCGGCCAGGTCGGCGCCGCGCAGCACTTCGCTGATCTCCATGGCGGCGTCATCCACCACGACCGCGAGCTGGTAGCTGACCGTGCCGTCGGCGCGCTGCAGGACGAAATCGCCCTGCGCGATGGGCGCGACGTCGCCCAGCAGACCGTCACGAAAATGCGGCAGCGGCTCGGGCGCGCGGAAGCGCAGCGCGCAGGGAACGCCGGCGCGCTGCGGGCCGGCGCGACACGTGCCCGGGTAAGGTGGGCCGAACTCGGACGGACCGTGCGGCGCGCTGGCGATCGCGATCTCCTTGCGCGAGCAGCTGCACGGGTAAGCGCGATCGCGGGCCGTCAGGAGCCGCAACGCCTCCGCATACTGCTCGCGTCGTCGCGACTGCACGTACGGGCCGAACGGCCCGCCCTCGGGGCCCTCATCCCAGTCGAGGCCGAGGAAGCGGAGATCTTCTTGCAACCGTTCGCTCGCGCCGGGCACCGCGCGCGGCGCGTCGAGGTCCTCGATGCGCAACACGAACGCGCCTCCGAGCGAGCGGGCGCGCAGCCAGCCGAGCAGCGCCGTGCGCGCGAGGCCGAGGTGCATCGGCCCAGTCGGCGAAGGCGCGAACCGCCCCCGATAACGCGTCAGAGGATCTCCTTCGTGCCGAGCCAGCGCTCGGCTTCGATCGCCGCCATGCAGCCCGTACCCGCCGCCGTCACCGCCTGGCGAAACACGTGATCTTGCACGTCGCCGCACGCGAACACGCCTTCGACGTTCGTCGCCGTCGAGCCCGGCACCGTCTCGATGTAGCCGTTGTCGTCGAGCGTGAGCTGCCCCGCGAACAGCTGCGTGTTGGGGACATGCCCGATCGCCACGAACAGGCCTTGCGTGGGGTAGATGCTCGCCTCTTGGGTCTTCACGTTGAGGATGCGCAGCCCCGTGACGGTACCCTGCTTGACGTCCAGCACCTCGGTCACGATCGCGTTCCAGAGGAACTTGATCTTGGGGTGCTTCTTGGCGCGCTCCTGCATGATCTTCGAGGCGCGCAGCTCCTCGCGGCGGTGGATGAGCGTCACGCTCTTGCACAGCGCGGCCAGGTAGAGCGCCTCCTCGAGCGCGGTATCGCCGCCGCCCACCACGCACACGTCCTGATCCTTGAAAAAGTAGCCGTCGCAGGTCGCGCACGCGCTCACGCCGCGGTTGGCGAGCTCGCGTTCGCTGTCGAGCCCGAGCCAGCGCGCGCTCGCGCCGGTGGCGACGATCAGGGCGTGCGTCTGATAACTCTTGCCGTCCGCCTCCAGGGTAAACGGGCTGCCACCGCTCAACCTGCAGCGCTCGACGTCGGCGAGCACGAAACGCGTCCCAAAGCGCTCCGCTTGGCGCCGCATCAAGTCGACCAGCTCTGGCCCCTTCACGCCATCGGGAAAGCCCGGGTAATTCTCGACGTCCGTCGTGATCATGAGCTGGCCGCCCGTTTGCCCGCCGGCGATCACGCCTTCGATCACGAGCGGCTTCAGATTGGCGCGCGCGGCGTACGTCGCGGCCGTCAATCCGGCGGGTCCAGAACCGATGATGATCACGTTCTCCATGCGTTTTTCCTCGAACCCCGACTCTTACCTCGGCACGCTGCGGGCGCAATCGCGCGCGTCCGCGAGCCGGGTTGGCGAGCTGGCTCACCGTGGCGCGTTGCGCGCTCCCGTTAGGTGGGGGTAAGCCTACAAGCCGACGTGTCCCCGAACGGATCACTTGGTGCGCTGCCTCACCGCTAGCCTAGCTGAGCCTAAGCCTGCGAACGAAGTGCTTGTTCTAGGTTGACACCCTGTGTCATAAGCACGCTAATAGCTCATCAGCGCTATCGCCCAGGGGATGGGCAGCCGATGGTGCGGACGGGGGGAACCAGTGCTGCCGTTTCAATTTCTGGACATGGTCGATGGTCTTACGCGCCTGGATCCGGTGAGGACGTATCCACAGCGTGCTGGCGAGCTGGTAGCACGCCTGTGCGGGGTGGACGGCTTCATCGTCGAACTCGATGGAGGAGAGTCGTTCACGAGCGAGCTGGTGCCGGAAGGGCGCCATCGCATTAACCTGCCGCTCCGGTACGGCCGGCAGGCGCTGGGACAAGTGGTGCTGCTCCTGCCTGAGGGCAAAGAGCGGCTCGAGCCTCACGACCTGCGCACGGCGCGCTGGGCCGCCCGCATCGTGGGGCGTTGTCTGAACTACGCGGCGCGCATGCGCCACGAGCCGCGCAAGAACGGCATCGAGGAGGTGAGCGAGGCCCTCCACAAGGCGCCGCTCACGCCGCGCGAGCGCGACGTGGTGGCGCTGCTGATGTCGGGCGCCAGCACGCGCCAGATCGCTTCGGAGACCCACCTCACCGTGGGGACGGTCCACACGTATCTCAAGCGCATCTACCCCAAGCTCGGCGTGCGTTCGCGGGTCGAGCTGGTGGCGCGCATGATCGGCACGGACGGGCTCATGTTCGGCCACGACGCGCAGGCGGTCGCGGAGTCGACCACCACCGAAGTCATGAACTGACGAGCCCCTCGGGCGTTCGCCCGCCCGTGCTACACGAGCGCGTGGCGAAAAAGAA
>CAZYWR010001327.1:0-7310 GCA_964651185.1 uncultured Polyangiales bacterium | reverse complement strand
GCTCTGGAGCGTGGGTCCGCTGCTCGTGGCGACGGTCGGCACCATCGCGGCCCTGTTCGCCGGGCTGCTGCGTTGGACGGGCCTGCCCGGCACGCGCGAGATGGGCTTCGTCGCCTGCTACCTGGCGCTGCTGGCGCTGGTGTTCTGGCTCGCGCCCCGCTTTCTGCACGACGAGTGCGAGTACCTGCTCACCGATCGCCGAGTGCTCTGGCGCCGTGGACGCGTGCAGCGCTGGATCGATCGCCAGGGCCTGAGCTACACGCGCGTGATCTGGAATCGCACCACGCCGGGGGTGGGTCACCTCGAGCTCGTGCGCGCCACCCCCTTCGGACCGCTCGCGCGCAAGCAGCGTCTCCTCTTGCACAACGTCCAGGGTCCCGATCGTCTGCTCGCGCTCGTGCGCGGCGTGCCGCCCGTGTCGCAGCTCGGCGATCCCGATCTGGCGCTCACCGATCGCCTCGACGCCGGCGAAGAAGTCGTCTGGGGCGGGGCCCCGCAGGGCCTGCTGCTCGGCTGGCGCGATCTGCTCACCGCGCTGCTCGGCGTCGCGCTCGTAGGCCTGGGACTGCGTTATGGCGCCCGGGCGCTCGCCGTCATGGTCTACTTGGAGCACACGGGTTTGCGCGTCCGGTCCGTGACGTGGCTGCTGCTCTTCCTGGCGAGTCTGCTCACCTGGAGCACGATCACCGGCATTGGCGCCTGGCTCGTTTGGCGCGGGTCATTCCTAGCGCGTGCGCTGGGTCGCGACACCGAGTACGTCGTGACCTCACGGCGCGTGCTGATCCGGCGCGGGCGCACCGAGCTTTCGCTCGATCGCCAGGCGATCGTCGATGTCGCGGTGGTTCCGGTCGGGCTCGGCTGTCGCAATCTCTTCCTCATCTTGGACGCGCCGGGCTCGCGCGCGCTCTCGGACAGCGGCGCGCTGACGCCGCTCGGCCCTGCCCGCGACGTGGTGCCGCCCGTGCTGTACGAGCTCCGGGATGCCGAGCAGGTCTGCCAGCTACTCCTGCCCGCCCGCGAAACGCTCCCTGCTGCCGCCTGACCCGCGTCGCACGAAGACGTTCCCCGCACGCGTGGGGTCTGGGGGCCGACACCGAGGAGATGCTACGCCCGCCAGATTGCGCTTTGACGCAAGTGCTGTCGGCGGTGACTTGAGCCAAGCTCGAACCATGAACGCGCTCCGACTCGCCTCCGCTCTCGCCTGCGTCGGCTGCGCGGCGGGACCCGCGAACGTCCCCGCGCCGTCGTCCCTTCCTGCGCTGCCTAGGGCGAGCACGGAGCCGGCTACGTTCGACCCCGCCCCCGCGCTCCTCCCGCTCCCGCTCGCTTGTCGCGCCGCCGAGCTCTCGCTCGCGAACGCCCTCGACGACGACTGCGACGGGCACATCGACGGGCTCACCGAAGGCGACGGGCTCGTGCTCGCGCTCGCCTATCCGCGCGCCACTCCACCCGAGCTCGCACTTCGCGCGCTCGCGGGGCCTACCGGCGCACCACCCGAGCTCGCGCTCCGCGCGCTCGCGGGGCCTACCGGCGCACGCGAGCCAAACGCCGCCGAGGCGCATGCGGACGCGGACCGATCCGAAGATGCCGGCGGACGCGCGGACCTGCGCGGGCCGAACATGGCTGACGCCCGCGCGGGCGCGCGCGAGCCAAGCGGCGCGGACTCCCTGCGCGCGTTGCTGCTCCCGGATTGCGACCCGGAGAGCTCGTTCTGCGCCTGTTCCCTGCGCAGCGCAGAGCTGCCGCGCGGGCGGCACGCACTTGTCGCACATGCGCCCGACTCGAGCGGCGATCCTGGGCCATTCGCGCTGGTGGTGAGCGTGCAGGCGCGCGGCGCGGTGCACACTTATTTGGCGTCGATCCAGGCGGGCTCCGAGGCCCAGGCGCTCGGCGAGCTGACGCTGCCATGAGGCACGAAAATCGAATGCACGCTGCCTTGCAAATCGCCGCGGTCGCGCTGGTGATCGCGAGCGAGCCCGGTCTATCTAGTAGATGAAGGCATGCTCCCGCTCGTCTGTCCGCTGTGCCGTATTGCGCTTCCACCCCTCGACGATGTTTGTCCGCGCGACGGACAACGCGGCCGCGAGGCGGCCTGGCTGCCCGTCCCGCGCGTGCTCGGCCAGCGTTTTCAGGTGATCGCGCCCTACGCCCGCGGCGACACGAGTAGCCTGTACTTGGTCGACGAGCCCGCGACGGGTCGCCGGGGACTGCTGAAGCTGCTGCAACCAGTGTCGAGTCCGCAGCTGGTCGAGCGCCAGCGCCTACGGCGCGAGCTGGTCAAGCAGGCGACGCTGGCGCGCGGGTATCTGCTCTTGCCGCTCGCGACCGGCGAGGTCGACGGCCTGACCTGGATCTTCCGCGAATGGCTCGACGGCGTGACGCTCGAAGTGCGGCTCTCGCGCGAAGGTGCGTTGCAGCAAACGGAAGCCATGGCGATCGCCAAACAGGTCGCCAGCGCCCTGGACGAGCTACATCGCGGGGGGTTGCTCCATCGCGACGTCAAGCCGGGCCATATTTTTCTCCAGCCGACGCGCCATGGCCTGCCGCGGGCGCTCTTGCTCGATGCGGGCGTGACCGGTCTCATCCCGGCGCGCTCGGCCACTCCCTTGTACGGCACGGCTGGCTACGCTGCACCCGAACAGCTGGTCGGAAAGCTGGTGAGCTTCCGGAGCGACTTGTACTCGCTCGGGTGCGTCCTTTATCGCATGCTGACGGGACGCCCAGCTTTTCTCGGCGACTCGCTTGACGACACCCTGACCGCTCAAAGATATGGGGAGCTCCCGCCGATGCCGCCGGACCTCCCCCATGGAATTGGCGCGCTGTTGCGATCCATCTTGTCGAAGGACCCGCAGGAGCGCCCCTTCTCCGCGCAGAACCTGCGCCGCATGCTCGACCCCTTCTTGCCCGATGGTGCGCTTATGGAAAAGCAGCCTACGACGACCTTCGAGACCTTGCCGGAGCCGAGGCCCTCGACGGCGCCGGAGCCGACCGGAACCTTGCGACCGCCCCCGCCCCCCAGCATGCGGCCAGACGCACCGCCGGCGCCAACAGGGGGTACTTTGAGGCCGCGCGCGGGCGACGCAGCACGCGCGGCCCCGAAGAAGGAGCGCAAATCCAAGCGAGAGGAGCGGACCCAGCAAGTCGAGCTCGAGGAGATCGAGGAGCTGGTCCTCGAGGAGCTCCAACCTGCGGCGCCGCGAACGATTTCGGTCCCGCCCCCAGTGCCGACGACCGCCGCCAGCAGCCGCCCGCCAGCGCGTGGGCCCGAGCTCCCGTCGGACAAAACGCAGCCGATCCGCTTGGATCAGATCCTTTCGATCGCCGCCACCCGGCGCGCGGCGACGACGCCGCCTCCCCCCTCGTCCTCGCTGCCTCCTCCGCGAGCTTCATCCCGGCCGCCCGCGCGGCGTGAACAAGCGCGCGTCGCGCCCGAACGCCTCGTGAAAACAGATGCGCGGAGGGAGAAGCACGAGTCCGAGCACATCCACGGGGGCGCGAGCGCGCGCCTCGAGGCGCACGACGAATCTGCGAGCCACCAGGCCAGTCCCGCAGCGAGCGCGGCCGTGCCGCTGACCGACGCTTCCTCGGCGGAGCTCGACGCGCTGCTGGCCTCCCGGAAAGAGGCTGCCGGGGTGGTTATCGTCCCGCACGCGGCTCCCACGGACGCGCTCGAACACAAGGCGACGTTGCTGGGCCTCGGCGACGCGACGATCCCGAGCGCAGCGCCGTTCCCGGAGTCGACGGCGGAGCCCGCCGAACGCGATCACCCCACAGAGCGGATTCCGACGCGCCAGCCCGCGCCGGCCGAAAGCCCGCGCGTGGCCAGCGCCAGCATCACGGGACGTGCCCTCGCGCTCTCGGCCAGCCTACGCGCAGATCCGCGGCGGCTGCTCACGTACGCGAGCGCGGCCCTGGTCGGCCTGGGCGTGCTGGGCGTCGGGGCGAGCGCCCTGTTGAGAGGCAGCCCGGAGCCCGTCGTCGGCAAGACTCTCGAACCGAGCGCCGCGGCCGCGAGTTCCGCGCCAGCGGCGGCAGCGGCGGAGCGCACCGCGGAGGCTTTGGCGGAATCGCCGCGTGTGGCCGTCCAGGTGCCGAACGAGAACGACGAATCCCGGGGAGCCCGAGGCGCTGCGACGACCGCGAGCACCGAGCCCGCTCGCACGGCATCTGCTTCGGACCGCGCGGCGGCGAGCTCAGGCGTAGCCAATCCCGGTGCCGCCTCGCCCGGTCCCAATGCACCTCCCACCGCGGCGGCTGGCCCGCGCCCTGGCGCCCCGAGCACGGGATCGGGGAACGCGAACGCCTCGGCCGCGCTGGCCAAGGCCGAGCCGAGCGCATCAGTGCAGCCCGAGGCCCAGGCCCCAAGCACCTCTGCAGCGCACGCCGCCGAAGCCGCAGCGGCAGCCAAAGCCGACGCACAGCGGCGCGCCGAGGATGCCGCACAAAAGCGCGCCGAAGCGCGCGCCGCCCGCAAGCTGGCCCGCGAAGAGGCGCGCCGGGAGCGCGAGGCGAAGCGCAGCGAGCGCGCCAAGAGCGCCAAAAGCGCCAAGGCCAGCCCCGCCGACAAGGGAGGGGACAAGTCCGCGCTGTTCGCAGAAGCCCGCGACGAGGCCCGCACTCAGTACGCAGCCAAACATTATCGAGAAGCCGCCGCCGCCTACGAGCGCGCCGCGCGCTACGATCCGACCAATCCGGGCATCTACGCAGGCCTCGGGGCGGCGCGACTGCAGCTCGGCGAACATCGAGCCGCCGTCCAGGCGTATCAACACGCGGTGCAGCTCTCCCCGGGCAGCTCCGGTTTTCAAGCGGCGCTCGGTCGCGCGTATCTCGGCGTCGGCGAGAAGACCAAGGCAGCGGCCGCGTACAAGCGCGCTCTCGCCATCGATCCCCAAAACGAAGCCGCGCGCAGCGCGCTGCATTCGCTCGGGGGCTGAAGGCGCGACTGCGCTCGGACGCGGAACCGGGCACGTTCCGCCGCCCGCGCTGGTGACGTTCAGCGCGCGGCGCCGCTACGCGGGGCGCCGGCGCCGCCGTGGCGATAGGGCGCCGACCAGCAGGAGCGCGGACCACGCGGTGCCGGGGCCGCCAGGATGGGCCGCGCAGCCCCCGTCGGTAGCCTTCGACTTCGACACGGGTGCGCCCGCCGCCGCTGCCAAGTCGGCCGGTCCGCTGGCACAGTCGGACCCTGTGCAGCCGCAGTCGCTCGCACAAGAGGTGCGCGTCTCCCCTGCCGTACAGTAGCCATCGCCGCAGCGAGGCGTGGCGCCGCAAAGCCGCGGGCTGGGCCAGCCGCGCCCGCAGATTCCGTCGATCGCTCGGGCCACGTAGGTCGCCTCTTCGACGCCTCCGCTCGGCACGCGCACCGCCGTCGCTTGAGCCACCCCAGCATCGTCCTCCGCTTCGCCGGCGTCCTCATCGTTCTCCTGCCCTCGGTCGAGCCCGCCCGCGTCGCTCTCGGCCGCGACTTGGTCGAGTTGAACGACGTTCGGCACCATGCACCCGGCGTCCGGACGCGGGACGTAGTCTTGTCCGCCGCGCACGAGCACCCCGACGAGCTGCGCGTTGCGATCGAACACGCCCGATCCGCTCGAACCCGCGAAGGTGTCGGAGTCGAGTAAAAAGAAGTCGAGCGTCGTGCTGCGCAGGCCGAGCACCTGACCGCCCGAATCGATCTTGAGCGGCAGGCCGCTCACGCAACCGATCGTCGCGAGCGGTTCGTTGAGCGTCAGCGGCGTTGCGCGCACAGGCACCGGGGTGCGGCCGAGCGGCACGCGATCGAGCTGCACGACGGCGTAGTCGACGCGCGTGTCGCCCCCGTTGCTCAAGCTGCGGTCGACCACGCGACGGCACCCGTAGATGTCGCCCCAGCTGAGCCCCTCCAAGGTGTCGGCCGCCTTGTAGTAGTAATCGAACACGAACGCGAAACGATCGCAGGCATCATCGGTGGCGAAACAGTGCCCGGCCGTCAACACGAGATCGTCGTCGATCAGCACCCCCGAACAGTCCGCCGCGGTCGGCTGAGAGACGAAACGCTGGTCTGAACAGACCTGGAAGGCCTGGCTCAAGCGAGGCGCAAAGATCGCGAAATCGCCGTCATTGCGTTGACCGAAGCGCGAGCGCGGAATGAGCGCGACAGCCGACGAATGCGCGAGGCCCCGCAAGATCGGATCGGGATGCTCGTAGACCTCTTGGCGATCGTCTTGGCCGTAGATGATCGCCTGCGCGCTCTCGCCCAGGGGTTCGCTGGATGGATCCGCGGAGGCCGCACATCCCAACAAGCCGGCGAACAGCCATGACCAGCGCCTCCGGCTCGACACGCGACCTCCTGCCCTCGTCAGAGTAGCGGATCCGGACCGTCTCGATCCGGTTTCTTCTTCACAGTAAGGAGCATTTCGACGTCGTGTCACGACCTTACGGCGAGCCCCCTGGCGGGGACGGTCGCTTTCAGGGTGGTACGCCGAATAGGGCTGCGAAATTCGCTTCAAGCTGTCGCTGCGCGGCCGGCTCGCTCACCTGCCACAGCTCGGCCGCGTAGCCCAGCGTGTGCCGCACGCTCTCCGGCTCGTTGTCGCGTTCGCGGTCGGGACCGAGATACGGGCAGTCCGTCTCGAGCAGGAGCTTTTCGCGCGGCAGCGTCTGCAGCATGCGCGTGAACCCTTCAGAGCGCCGAGCGTTGGCCGGAATCGACAGCCAGTGGCCGGCCTCGGCGATCGCGCGCGCGAGCTTGAGCTTGCCGCCGAAGCAGTGCCAGTCCACGCGGCGTGCCCCGAGCTCGACCAAGATCTCCAGCGCCCGCCGCTCGCGTTTGCGCGTATGGATGATGATCGGCTTGTCGGCCTCGATCGCCAACTGGACGAGCGCGCGGAAGCTCTCCTCTTGCTGCGCCCACAACGACTCGGGCACCCAGTATCCGTCGAGCCCGATCTCCCCGATCGCGAACGCCTCCTCCACGTGCGCGCGCACCCACGCGATGGCCTCGCGGGCGCCGTCCTCGCGCGCGCTCTCGCGCGGGTAGTCGACGCCGAGCGCCCGCATCTCGGGCAGCACGGCGTCGACCGGATAGAGACCGAACGCCGGCTTGACCAGCGCATCGCGTGCGGCGAGCGCCCGCACGGCTTCGTTGTCCTCAGGGTTGAGGCCGTTCGAGATCACGGTGCTCAGCCCGGCTGCGCGCGCGCGGGCCAGCACCTCATCGATGCGCGGTGCGAGCTTGGGATGGGTCAAGTGCGCGTGCACATCGTAGAGTCCCATCGCTCACTCGTCGTTCTCGTCTTCGCGGCGGCGGTCTTTGCGCGGCGCGGGCGCGGCGC
>CAZYWR010001326.1:0-7171 GCA_964651185.1 uncultured Polyangiales bacterium | reverse complement strand
CCTCGCGCTGCTCGACGCCGCCGCGCGCTCCACGGACCCGCGCGCACCGCTGTTCGCCGAGGTCGCTCTGATCTCGATGCTCGACATGAACGACGCCACCGACGACTACCGCCCGCGCGTGCGGGAGGCGCTCGCCAGGCTCGCCCCGCACGCCGAAGCGCTCGGGCTGCAGGCGTCGCATCAGCTGCACCTCGCGCTCTCGGCGCACGCCCTGCAAGATGGCGACGCCGCGCGCGCGCAGGCGCTCGCGCGAGAGGCGGGCTGCCTGCCGAAGATCGAAGTCGCCGGACCGTTCGGACCGCGCGAGCTGCTCGGCTTCGAACGGGTATTCCCGGCGGAGGCGCCCGGGCCCCTGGCGCGAGAGTACGACCTCGGTCCCGGCCGCGGCGTACGCCCGGTGCGCACCGTGGAGACACGGCGGTGCGCGTTCGGGCTCGGCCGCGGTGCCCACGACGCGCTGCCCGGCACCGACATCGTGCGCGCCGAGCTCGAGCTCGACGGCGGGCCCCACGTGCTGCGGGTCGAGTCGCCGAACAGCTTCGTGCTCTGGATCGACGGCCAAGAGCTCTTGCGCATCGATCTGCGCAGCCGCCCCGCGAGCGGTGTGCGCTACTTGCCGCTCGATCTCGCCGCCGGCAAGCACGAGCTGAAGCTGAAGGTGAGCTCGCGCCATCCCAACCCGGTGCTCTCGCTCGCGCTGCGCAGAGCGACGCCGGATGCGGTCGCGGCCACGCGGCTGCCCGCGCCGAGCGAGGGCCCGGAAGGCGCGCTCGAACGCTACTTGATCGCCAAGCTCGCGCTCGGGCGCGGCGATCTGGTGGGCGCACGCGAGCTCGTGCGCAAGCTCGGCCACGCCGAACCGACCGCGCATTGGCTGGTGCTCGAAGCCGCCACCGCGCTCGCCGATCCGCTCAAGACCGCCGAGCTGCGCCGCGACCGCGCGCGCGAGCTGCTCGCCCGCGCCGAAAAACAGAACCCGCGCGCTTGGTACCCGAGCGTGGGGTTGTCGCGCTTGGCGAGCGCCGAGGGCCGCACCAAAGAGGCGATCGAAGCGCTGCGCGCCGCGCAGACCAAGTGGCCGGCGGCGACCGCGATCCGCACCAACTTGATCGAGCAGCTGCGCGAGGCGGGATACCTCGAAGAGGCCGAACATTTGATCGAGGGCCTCGAGCGCCAACTGCCGCACGCTTGCGCGGTGCTCAACGTGGCGTTGTCCACGGCGCGCCAGCGCGGGCGCATGGCTGACGTGGCGCGCCTTACCGAGCGCGTCATGAAGTGCGACGCCGGCTCGAACGCGCGCGCCAACCTGCTCAAGGCGCAGCAGAAGTACGAGGATGCCGCGCGTGAGATCGCGCGCCTCGAGGCGCTCGCGGATCCGCTCGACCACGCCCAAGCGCTCGAGGCAGAGCTCGAACGCGCCCGGCTCACGGCGGACCAGCCCAAGATCAACAAGCTGCGCGCCGAGCGCGCCGAGCTCTGGTCCGATCGGCCCGAACCCGTGCTCGACCGCGTCGACGCGCTGCTCGCGGGGGGCGATCGGGCGGCCGCACTCAAGCTGCTGGGCAGCACGCTCGCCGCGCACCCGGGCCCGCTCTACGAGCTCCGGCGCGTCGAGGATGCGCTCACGCCAGATCAATTGTTCCAAGGGCTGCGCAAGCGCTCGGACGACGCGATCCGCGCCTTCGAGGCGGCGCGCCAGGATTACACCGAGCCGCAGGTGCTGGTGCTCGACTACACGGTCGTGCGCCTGTTCGAAGACGGCTCGAACGTGAGCCTCACGCACAACATCATCCGCGTGCAGAGCCAAGAAGCGGTCGACGACAACGGCGAGTTCTCGGTGCCGGACGGCGCGCGCCTGCTCAGCCTGCACACGCGCAAAGCCGATGGCACCCTGCTCGAGCCCGACCTGATCTCCGGCAAATCGAGCTGGTCGCTCCCGAACCTCGCGCCCGGCGACTACGTCGAGTTCGAGTTCGTGCGCGGTGAGTCGCCTTCGCTCGGGTTCCCCGGCGGCTACCTGGGCGATCGCTTCTACTTCAAGAGCTTCGAGATCCCCTTCCACCACAGCGAGCTGGTGGTGGTGATGCCCGCGACGATGGAGCCGGTGCTCGACCCGCGCGGACCGCTGCCGGCGCTCGCCCGAGACACGCGCAACGGCCTGACCACCTTGCGCTGGGTCGCCGAAGAGAGCCGCTCGCTCACGCCCGAGCCGAACAGCGTGGCTTCCCGCGAGTTCTTGCCCTCGATCAACTTGGGCGTGAAGGTGAGCTGGCAGGCTTACGTCGAGAGCCTGCGCGATCTCTTGACCGACAAGGACGTGTACGATCCGGCCGCGCGCGAGTTCGTGGCCGAGCTGCTCGGACCGCTCGCCAGCGGGCCGGCTTCCGCGCGCGCCGAGCGGCTCTATCGCTGGGTCACCGATCAGATCGAGGCGACCGACGACGTGTTCGGCTCGGCGGCGGCCATGCTCAGCGCGCGCACTGGCAGTCGCGAGCGCGTGCTGCGCTACATGCTCAGCCTGGCCGGCGTCGACAGCGAGCTCTTGTTGGTGCGCGGCGCCGAGGCGGATCACAGCGAGGCCGCCCTCCCGGATCCCGAGACGTTCGGCTACCTGCTCTTGCGCGTCGCGACCGAGAAGGGGCCGGTGCTCTTGCACGCGGGTGCGCGCCACGCGCCGTTCGGGTTCCTGCCGCCGCAGCTGCGCGGCGAAAAGGCGCTCGTCGTGAACGCGCGCGCCGATGTCACCGAGACCCCGAAGGACGACCTCGAACGCGAGCGGCGGACCGTCGACGTGGAGGCCGCGCTCTCGAGCGAGGGCAAAGGCGCGCTCCACGTGCGCGAGGTGCATCGCGGCGCGAGCGCGGTCGAGTGGCGCAACGACCTCGACGGCATCCCGGCCGCCGAGCTCGAGGCGCGCTTTCAGCAATCGTATGCCGCCAAAGTGATCCCCGGCGCGCGGCTCACCAGCCTCAAGCTCGAGGCGCGCGAAGATCCGGAGGCGCCGTTCGCGCTCGATTACGAGCTCGAAGTTGACGACCTCGGCCAGCGCAGCGGAAGCCAGCTGCGCATCGCCGGGCTCTTCCCCGCGCTCTTGTCCGCGCGCTACGCGCGCCAGGGGAGCCGCTCCACGACCGAGCTGGTCGCCCCCGCACAGGCCGTCGACGTGCACGTTCGCTACAGCTTGCCCAAGGGCGCGCGTGCGGTCGCGCTGCCCAAGGGAGGTGTGCTCCACCACGCGACGGGCGCGAGCTTCACCTCGCGCGCCGAGCCGCGCGAGCGGCAGATCGAGCTCACGCGCTCGCTGCGCGTGCCGATCGCGCGCGTCGCCCCCGCCGATTACCCGGCCTTCGCCACGTTCTGCCGGAGCGCCGACGCGCTCGAGGCGAGCGAGCTCGTGATCGATCTCGCGCCTCCCTGATACGCGCGCTCAGATTAGGCGCAATGCCTTTCACTTAGAGCGACGGCCCTAGGCAAGTAGAGCGACGGTCCTAGGCGAGCGCGACGGGCGCCCGGCATGAGGCGAGTCGCGGGTCACCCCGTGTTCCGCCGCACGCCCTTTGGCGAAGTGAGCCAAGCACTCTCCGCACTCGGCGCGGTGCCTCGAGCCGAGGCGGAGCCAGTCAAGTTGGCCTCATTTGTACGTCCGTGTGGCTCGGACGGGCTGGACCTCCTGCTCGCAATTCTACGAGCGTGATGTGGTTCGCACGCGCTGCCGTGCGCACGCGTGCGGACATCTTGGGGCGAAGCCGAGCTGGGTGGAGCGCAAGCTTCCTCCGGCAGGTCGCCGCGCCCTTCTCAAAGGCGAGCCCGACTCGCCGCGTGGAGAAGAAAATATGGTACGTAAACTTGCCTCATTCTTGGGTATCGGACTGTTAACTACGCTCGCTGGATGTTCGGCGCTCGACGGTAAGGACAAGGGGAAGAGCGACCCCTCGGGCACGGTGCAGCTCGAAGCGACGATCGCGCCCGGGATCAACATCGACGAGGTGGACTACTCCATCGAAGTCCCCGGCAAAGATCCGATCAAGGGGTCCCTCTCAGTCGCGAGCGATGGCGTGGTGAGCGGCGCGGTCGAGAGCGTCCCGGCCGCAGACGACGTGAAGATCACACTGACCGCGAGCGGGTCGGACGGAACCAAGTGCGAAGGCGACGGCACCGTCGACGTCGCGGCCGGCAAGACCACCAGCGTATCGATCGTCCTCCAGTGCAGGCTGCCTGATGGCACCGAGGTCACGACGGGCAACATCAGCGTCAAGGCGAGCTTCAACGTCTGTCCGCAGCTGCTCACCGCGACCGCGGACGCCTCGTCGAGCGACGGCTGCATCGCAGTCAACGCCACCGCGACCGATCTCGATAAGGACGCGCTGACCTTCAGCTGGAGCGCGGACGCCGGCAGCTTCGACGACGCCGCCGCAGCCAGCGCGACCTACAGCTGTGCTGGGGCCGGCACGCAGACGCTCACCGTCACCGTCACCGACAGCGATGGCTGCTCGAACTCGAAGGAAGTCACGGTGACGTGTCCCGAGACGGCGGCAGATGCGGGCGCTGCGACGGACGCCGGAGACGAGGCGGACGCTGGTGCGGTCGTAGACGCCGCGAGTCCGCTCGACGCAGGCTCGGTGGAAGAAGATGCGGGCAGCGAAGTGGACAGCGGAAGCCCTGCGGACGACGTGGACAGCGGAAGCCCCGCGGACGAGGACGCCGCGAGCCCAGCGGACGCAGGCACCACCCCGCCAGCGCCGTTGTGTGAGGGCACGGCGGCCAACGCGTGCGAGGATTGCGCTTGCTCCTCGTGCACGTCGCAAATGGACGCCTGCAAATCCGCGACGGGTACGGCGAGCGAAGGACCCGCGGCGGGTCAAGCCAAAGCGGACCTGTGCGCGGCCGTCGTGCGCTGCGGTCAAGACGCCGGCTGCCGAGGCTCGGCCTGCTACTGCGGCACGGCGGACCTCGTCTCTTGTCTGACGGGCTCGGCCAATGGTCCCTGCATGCCGGAGATCCAGGCCGCCGCCGAGACCAGCGACGTGGTCACGATCCAGGACCGTCAGACGAACACGAGCTACGCAGTGGGCCTCGCCAACGCGGTGAGCACCTGCAGCGAGAACTCGTGCGCGAGCGCCTGCGGCACGCAGACCACCGCCATGTAATTAGACGCGCGCCGTGCGCCCGGCTCCGCCATGGAGCCGGGCGATCGTGGGGACGATCTCAGCTCGTGCCGCTCTGCCAGCGCACGCTGGCCTGCCGAGCCAATGCGCCGGCACATGGAGCGAAGGCGGCGCCCTCGCGCGTTCGAAATTCTACCGATCAGAAACAATCGTGCGTAGACGCGGCGTTTAGGGGTCCCGAGCCGGAGCGCACGCAGGCCGCGCTCGGAGGTGCAGACGACCCTCAGCCTCCCCGGAGGAAGCGCCATGCCCGCTCCGATCGATTGGCAAACCGACGCAGCTTTTGCCTATCGAACGGAGCCACCCACAGTCTGTTCACGGGTGCTGCGCCCGCTGCGGCTCGTGCTCGAAGAGCGTGGCCTCGCTTCGGCTCCTGCGATCGAAGCGCTGGAGGTGCGCTATCGAGAGGGCGACGAACGCGTCCATGTCGCCGATTGGTACGCGTTGCTCGAGGATGCGCTGGCGCGCACGGCCAATCCGCTGCTCGGGCTGTATTGGGCGCAGAAGGCGGCGACCGTCAGCGGCACGATCGGTCTGGTCGAGTACTTACTGCGGACCAGCCGCTCGCTGCGCGGTGCGCTCGCCTGCCTGGTCTCCTACGGCTGCCTGTTCCAGGATGATTTGGCTTTCGACAGCGTGTTCGAAGGAGCAGCGGTAAGATTGCGCCTGCGCAGCTGTCGGGGCTCGCCGATCCCGCCGGTCTGGAGCGAGGCGGTCCTCGCTTACTGTTCCTTCTTGTTGACGTCGCTGCTCGGCTTCCCGGCCGTGAGTTCTCAGCATTGGGTGCTGAGCTTCACGCATCCTGGTCCGGCCGCCACCGACTCTTACCGGCGCCTCTTACGCGCGTGCGTCCGTTTTGACGCCGCGGAGTCTGCGCTCACCGTTCCTGCGGAGCTGCTGGACCGGGCACTCCTCACCGCCGACCCATCGCTGAACGACGTGCTCGAAGAGCACGCGCGGCGCACCCTCGTCCAGCAGCCTTGCATTCGGGTCGACATTCAGCAGCGCGTGCGGGCCGTGCTGCTGCAGGAGCTCGACGGCGGCAATCCCACGCGGCAGCACGTCGCGCGCGCGCTGCGCATGAGCCCGCGAACGCTGACGAGGCGCCTGGCCGACGCAGGCACGAGCTTCGAGGGGCTGCTGTCGTCGCTGCGACGCGAGCTGTCGGTGCGCTACCTGCGCGAGAGCGACACGAGCGTAGGCCAGATCGCGCTGGCGCTCGGCTTTTCGGGGGCGAGCTCATTCACGCGCGCGTTCCGCCGCTGGACCGGCACCTCGCCGCAGGCGGCCCGCAGCGAAGCCGGCTCCGGTGATCGCGACCGCGCAGCGCAAGTCTGCACGCCAGAGCGTTGCGATCGCGCCGGCTGCGCGGGCGAGTAAGCCTGCAAGACGTCGCGCGCCGGGCTTGAGCTCGGGCCGGCGCGTTCCCGTCCGTGAGCGGCCCCGAACGTTTCGGCGCTCGCGCCCGCTCGTGGACATCGAACGCGTTGCGATACTCAATGCCAGAAGCCGAGCGCAAGGCCCCAATCGAAGTAGCGCGGCGCCACGTCGATCGTCGCGGAGGCGCGGATCGACCATCGCCATACGTCGAACAGGCGCACGTCCACGCCCGCGGTACCGTGCGGGCGGTAGTAAGAACGCTGAAAGCGGCTGGGCTCGAGGTAACTGCCCGCGCGCGCCTTCAGACGGTTCGGCAAGAGCTCCGTCTCGACGCCCGCGCGTACGCCGAAAGACGGACGCGCCCCCGAGCGCTCCGGAGTCTGCAGCAAGAAGGCCGAGACGCCTTGCCCGTGCGCGGTGGGGCCGACCACGAGCACGTCGCCGCTCAACAGCACGTAGCGCCGCGGTTGTTGGCGCAAGTAACGGCGCTCCGCCTCGCGATCGTTTTCGATCGCCACGCGCAGCGCGTCACGGCGGCCGGCCGGCAGCTCGGGATACGGCGGACCGCCGTGGGTCGGCGGCGGCGCGTAGGCGCCGTCCGCGATCTGCTTGGAAACGGTGCGGCG
>CAZYWR010001325.1:0-5316 GCA_964651185.1 uncultured Polyangiales bacterium | reverse complement strand
GGGGCGCGCTTTCTGATTCGTACGGTGCTCGGTTCGCTTTGTCTGCATGACGAAGCTAACTCCGCAGCAGCGTCGCGAGCTGGCCGCGCGCACGATCTGCGACACCCGGACGGTGCTGGGCGTGTACGGCGCCAAGCCAACCAAGCCAGCTACGTACGAACGCGTTCGCCGCGCCGCGGCGGCCCTAGGATTGCCGCCACCACCGCAGCACGTTCCCGACTCGAGCACCATGCGCTGGAGCGCCGAGTGACCGGCTGGGGATTCGTCGACCTGCCCGCCGAGCCGCGCCCAAACGGCGCCACGCATGTGCCTGACGATGCGCCGTGGCCGTCCGACGAGGATGCCCCAGGAGCGAGCAAATCAGGTTCCACAAGTCCGACGGCACCGCCGTCCGAGTCGCCCATCCTGGCCGACTGGAGGTCGCTCGGGGAATGGTCAGCGCTGACGATCGAGCCCCCTCCGCGCCGCTGGCTTCTGAAGCGCCCGGATGACGAGACGAACGGCGCAACCACGCACGGCGTCCTGCAGCTCGGCAACGTCGGCTTGCTCGTCGCGGCTGGCGGCGTGGGCAAGACCTACGCGCTCATCGAGCTAGCGCTGGCCGTGTCGACCGGTCGTAAGTGGCTCGACTACTTCGATGCTGTGAACCCCGGACGCGTGTTGATCGCGCTGGCAGAAGAAGACAAAGAAGAACTGCAACGCCGGTTCTATCGCGTAGCGCAAGCGATGCGACTTACGGACGAGCAGATTCGACTCGCGCACGAGCGCGTCTTCGCATTGCCCCTCGCCGGCCAGCCTGTCGGTCTGGTGGAGAGCGATGGGCGGAACACCGTGGCATCCCCCATGCTCCACGAGTTCCGCGGGAAGCTCAGCGAATCCGAGTGGCGCTTGATCGTGCTCGACCCGTTGTCGCGCTTCGCCGGATCGGACACGGAGAAGGACAACGCAGCGGCTACCCGTTTCATGCAAGCGGTCGAGTCTCTCATGAACGCTCCGGGCGCGCCGACCATCCTGGTCGCCCACCACACGAACAAGCTCTCGCGCTCGGATGGCTCGAAGGCGAACGCCGCGAACGCTCGGGGCTCCTCGGCGATCACGGATGCAGCTCGTTGGGTCGCCGAGCTCGAAAGCATGGGAGACGACGGCGCCCGCCTCACCATAACCAAGTCGAACTACGGCAAGCTCGGCGCGCCGGTGGACCTCGTACGCGAGGATGGTTACCTGCGCATCGCAACACGCGAGGAATCGAAGCGGCGCGTGGAGGCAACGGAGGCGGCGAAAGCGCAGGAGAATGCCGAGCGACTGAACGGGCTGGCCGAACGCGTGATCGGCTGGATCGCGAACCATCGGGACACAAACAAGTCGGCAATGGCGACCGCGCTGAAGGCGAGGGATCGCGATGTCGGGCTGGTGGTCGACGAACTCGAACGCTCGGGGCGTATCGTGAGGTCGAGCCGCTATGGCTACACGTTCGTGCAGCTGAGCGAAGAATCAGGCGCTCCGGCGGAGCCCGGCGGCCTGGCGGGCCAGATCGAGCTCGGTGGCGCTGAAGAACCGGAGCCAATCGCGGACGCGTAGGCCGGCGCAGTGCGCGTGCATGCAGTGGATCGCGCCGATCTCCTCGCCTTGCGCTGCCATGTAAAGCAGCGTCGATCCGTCACCCGTGCGGCCAGACGTGTGCGAGCGTTCGTTTGGGCAGCGAACCACATACGCGTTCTGCCCGTGCGGCCGGATCAGCGCGCCCTGCGCACGCAGCAGGTGAAGCAGCAGCCCTTGCCCATCGCCTGCGCACGGCGTGAAATCCATCGCGCGCGCCTCTCGGAACGCCTTCGAGTTTTGGCGCGCTCTCTCCATGTCCTCGGGCGCGGCCGCGATGCGCAGCGCGCCAATGTTTTTCGGGTCGCCGACCACGAGCCAGCTCTCGGGCTTACCTCCCGACTCGCGAGTCGCATGCGGCAAGCGAAATAACCGGGTCCAGTCCGCGCAAGCCGGGTCGGCCTCGATGCCGAACCGACGCGCAAAATACGCGAGTGCGACAGCGTACTGCTGGCTCCAACGACGATCATCCTCGCGCGAATGCAGGGTCACCGATTGGGGCAGCGCATACACGATGCGCGATCCGCCCTTCGTCTCGTAATAGAACGGGCTGGGGTGCGCGTCGTGAAGCTGCGCCATCCGCGCGCGCATGTCGGCGCGCCATGCATCGCTCGCGGGTTCACCCGTGCCGTGCTTCTCCGCATCGTCGACGTCGAACACGAGACACGTCATCGTCACGGCCATGCCCTGCTCAAGCGCAGACTTGTTCAGGCGCCGCCGGATCGGGCTCGCATACTGCGTGAAGTGCGCATCGGACGTGAACATGCGAGTCAACGCGGTCGATAGCTCCGCCACGGGGGTCCGTTCGCCTTCCGGCCACGTAGGCCAGCCGCAAACCTTTTCGCGATCGCGGATGAGCGTCACGCGGGGCACGCTTCGACCTCCGCGACGCGCGCGAAACGCGGATCCATCCTGATCCGGTCCGGCACACGCCACCTGTTCGCAGCGATCGCGTCGATCGCCATGATGGCGTCGCGCATGCTGACGTCGTCGCGCAGACCATACTTTCGGAGGAGCCGCGCCTGCTTGAGGGTGCACAGGCCCTTCTCGCGCCGCGCGCTCAGCAAACCGAACAGCTTCGCCGCGTCATGCGCGCTCAGCTCCGCGGGTAGTTCGTACCCGGCTTTCTCGAGGGCCGCACATTGCCCAGGTGACGCTGGTTTGCCTCGCCAAGGACCGGCGCCGCGCGGGAACTCGGCGTATCCATCGTCCGCTGCCGCGAGCAGCGTCTCCACATCGACGCGCGCCGCTGCATACACCACGCCCACCTGCCGCACGAGCTGCTTCACACGCTCGCGCTCCGCTTGCTCGTGGCCCTGCGCGGCCTGCTCACGAGCATCCAACCGCGCCTGCGCCCGCTGGATCAATTCGGCCAGCTCCACCGATTCGGAGCCGCTCATCTCGCGCACGGTAGCGGCGAGCTCGTCGGGCAGGTCCTTCCCGGCGAGCACATCGGCCGGGCCGGCGAGCCGGATCTTGGCCGCGCGCCGCGGCACGAAGTCGAGCACGAGGCAGTTTCGTTTGCCCTCGGCGAGCCGAGTCCCGCGACCGATCATCTGAGTGATGAGGCTGCGCGAGCTGGTGGGGCGCGCGAGCGCGATGCATGCCGTTTCCGGCGCGTCAAACCCCTCGGTGAGCACCATGCAGTTCGTCAGTGCTTGCACGCGACCGGCGCGATAGTCCGCGATCACGCGCTTGCGCTCGTCGCCCGGCATGGATCCGTCGATCGCGGCCGCACGCACGCTGTAGCCGCCGAGCACGCGCGCGAGTGCATGCGCTTGTTCGACGCCGACGGTAAAAACGAGCGTCTGCCGTCCGGCGGCGAGCTCGGCGAGCGGACCTGCGATCTGGTGCAGCACTTCATCCCGTACGAGTTCAGTCTCGAGTTCTGCGGCCTGTAGTTCCCCCGCGATGACTCTGACCCTCGAGAGGTCGAGGCCCTCGACCACGACGGATCGGAGCTCGATCGGCACGAGCCAGCCGCCCTTGATTCCGGCGGCGATCTCCATCCGGTAGGCGACCGACTCGATCACATTATGCAGACCGACGCGATCTGTCCGGTCGGCCGTCGCCGTCACCCCGAGCACCTTCGAGGACGCGAAATGGTCAAGGATCGCGCGGTACGACTTCGCCACCACATGGTGGCTTTCGTCCACGATCACAAGTGTGAACGTGTCAAGGTGCAGACGCGCGAGGCGCTTCCGCTGCAGCGTCTGCACAGACGCGCATACGACGTCCGGCAGGTTGTTTGGATCGATGCGCTGGTCGGCCTGCTCGATTTCCACGCGCAGACCGAACGCTCGAAGTTTCTCCGCGGCCTGCTCGAGCAGCTCGGCACGGTGCGCGAGCACGAGCACTTTTCCTCCGCGCTCGACGTAGTGACGCGCGAGCGCGGCGAACGTGACGGTCTTTCCGAGTCCCGTCGCAAGCATGAGCAGCGTCGCGCGAATCCGCGCAAGCTCAGCTATGATCTTCTCTAGCGCCTCGACCTGGTAGGGTCGTAGTTCGATGGGAGCTTGATGAGATAGATGGTCCACGGTCCAAAGGCGGGCCGTGGCGCGCGAAAATCAGAAAGCGCGCGGAGATTTCTACTTTTTAACGAACTGGCGCAGGAGTCGGGCGCGAAACGCTGTCTCCTTGAGAGATTCGGAAGCGGTTTGGACGGCCCCGCGGACGCGGCTGACGTAGGCCTTGACCGTCATACCTTCATCGGGCCAGCTGGCCGCGCCAATCTCGGGTCTATACTTGTCGTAGTAGATGCACACGTGTGTGAGCTGCAGGACCTCGAGCCTGTTCCCTTCCATCGTCACGAGTGGATGCGCGAACCCGAGCGATTCCCACTCCGACAACGCGCGCAGAACGAATGTCTGTAGGTCGGTCATGCTCGGGCTTTCGTCCAGGAGAGCGCCCGCCAGCGCCTGCACCGCGACGTAGTTTATGTTCGCGACCTTCTCCCGTAGCTTTAGTTCCGCGACCGGACGCGGTGCGCTCTGCCGTAGCTTGATGGCGAGCGCTTCCACCTCGCCGCGAGCGAGATACAGACTTAGGTCGTAGTCGTTCGTGGTCGAGGCGTCACCGTTCTCTTTGCGCGGCGCACGCCCGATGTGGTCTTCAGCACGTCGCAGCACATCCAGCAGATCCTCGCACAGCTTCTCGGCTGCGCGAGCGCGCTGCACATTCGCAGCGTTCACTGGACCGTCCGGGACAGCGAGCTCCGCACGCTTATCCCATTGCGGATCATGTTTCTCGAGCTGCTCGCGGCAGTGTCGTACGGCGTGATCGATTAGCTCTTCCAGCTCCTCCGCCCCGTACTTACGGCGCTCCTCCCGGTCCCGCTCACGTTTGCTTGGGGTCGCACCAGCGATCGCAGATCGATCGCCCTGCTCGACGGCTTCGGTCTCTGTCGCGACAACCTGCCCACGCTCGCGGCGGTCCCTTTCCCTGGCCCGCCATTTTCCGAGCGCGCGAGCCGCATATACTATCGCTCGTGGCTGCTGGGTTGCATCACCTCGCGCGGCAGATAGCCAGCCCTCCTCAGCGTCGGAGGCGACCAGATCGAGCGCCGTGGCGTCGAGTTCTTTGGGCCTGGGCGGATTGATCGTTCTGCCCTTCCCGATTGCGACGCTTTTGGCTTCCGGGCTGGCAAGCCACCGCCGGATCGCGCGTCGCACGGCGGCGAAGGCCTTCCACTTCTCCGGGGCGATCTCGCCCGTGCTATCG
>CAZYWR010001324.1:0-2099 GCA_964651185.1 uncultured Polyangiales bacterium | reverse complement strand
TCGTGCAACGATCACGACGTGACACGCCGAGATGCTCCCGCGGGCGGCATACGGCCGCGCGCGGCGTTCATCGTGAGCGCTTGCATCGCGCGCCGAACAAACGACGCAAGCTGACGACGGCACCGTCTCGGCAAGCTGACGACGGCACCGTCTCGGATGGTACGAACCCGGCGCGCGCCCTTTGCATCGACGGCCGCTGTCGTTCGACGTTCGCACTGAGTTCGGACGGCGCGTGTACGCCCGGCGGCAACACCTGCGGACCCGGATACTCCTGCTGTTACCCCTGCGGCATTCCGGACTGCACGTTTCGCTGCGAACCGACCTGTGCCGAGGGCACGCCCGCGTGCGTGAACGGCTGTCTGCTGCGTCCGTAGCACACCTTCAGACCCAAGAGACTGATGGTTGATGTCGTCCAGCACACAGCTTTGCACGGAGCAGCGCGCACATAGGCCGCGGGGGCGAACAACGCGCGTGACAGGTATGGCGCCTGAGCATCGGCACGTTTTCACGTTGGTGCGGGGCGCTTCCACGTAAAGCTGCACCGACTGAAAAGTGCCTATGTCGTGGCCTGCTCACCGGCTGATTGCGCTGGTTTCGGCCATTGCGGCACTGGCGACGCGTGGCAGTTTGGCTTCCATGAATGACTTGCACCACAGCGACGAGGCTGCACGTCGGTCGTTTTCGGCGCTGCCAGCGCGGCCGCCCGTCGAAGCTCACCTCGATGAATGGATCGCGCCTCATCATTGTGACGAACGCGGTCATCTGCGCGCCGGACAGATCCTCGAATGGATGGATGTCGTCGGTGTGCTCGCCGCGACACGCCATGTCCGCTGTAAGGTCGTGACTGCGTCGGTCGACGGAGTCGAGCTGACGGAGCCGATCTTGGTCGGTGAGCGCGTCACGATGACGGCACAGGTCGCGTACACGTCCGAACGCAGCATGGGAGTCGCGGTCACCATGACGCACGGTCTGCCGGGCGCGGCGCATCGACACACGCTGCACGGATGGATGACGTTCGTCGCCGTCGACGATGAAGGGCGCTGTTTGCCGGTCCCCCCGGTCTTGGCCGACAGCGCGGAGGCCCGCACCCGCTACCGCGAAGGGGAGCTGCGCCGCGAGTTTCGCCGCAAGCTCGAGCGCGGCGAGCTCGACGGCGCGCCGGCTTCGGAGGCTGCCGACGAAGATCGTCCTCTGTTGGTCTACGAGTTACTCAAGCACCTTCCCCGCCTGCGGATCGCCTGGGACATGGAGCCCCGCACGCCGCGTTCGCGCGAGGACTCCTATGTCCACACCATCGAGCCGGTACGCGCCGACTCGCTCAACTTTCACGGCACGCTCTACGGCGGGGTCGCGATGCGCTGGTTGGAGAACAACGCCCAGCTCTCGGCGCGCGCATACTTGAGTGGTGCGCCGGTGCGCTGTAGCGGCCTGCACGGACTGAGCTTCTTGAAGCCGGCCGACAGCCACGTCTTCGTGCATCTCCGTTCGGTGGTGGTGCACGTCGACGACGCGCAGCTCACCGTGCTCGTCAGCGTCGAGGCAGAAGAGCCGACCGAGGGTCTCGTTTACGAGACGCTGCGCGCCTTTCTGACTTACGTACCGCTCGCGCCTCACCTCAAGATCCCGCGCCTCGAGCTTCACTCCGACGCGGAGCACGCGCTCTGCCGCGAGGTGGAGCACAGGCTCGCGTTGCAGCGCAGCGTGGCTGGGCGGCTGCACCGCATGCCCTCGTGAGCGAAGCGGCTCCGACGGCAGACCGGGCGCGCGTCGTCGCCCTTGGCGGGAGCCGTAATTGGGCCAGCTAATTTCGCCGGATGGCAAGGATCCACAGCTTTTCCCGAGGCGCTTTGCGCGCGCCGGCCGGTGCTTAGATACCCGGCATGCTGCAACGAGCTTCGCCTTCCGCCGAACCGGCGCGACCTCACGCGCTCCCGGAAGCACACGCGCGCGTGCGTGTACTCGGAGGCGAGGACCTGGCCGCCGACGTGGGGGAGCGCGTGATCGCGAGGGCGCTGGCCGACGCGGACGGCGCGCGCGGCCGGCCGCTCGATGAGCTCGTCTACGAGACCCTCTACGCCGAGAGCAGCCGGCTGGAGCGC
>CAZYWR010001323.1:0-2619 GCA_964651185.1 uncultured Polyangiales bacterium | reverse complement strand
CGGCTCGTGGTAGGGCGTGATCGCGAGCCGGCGCAGCTCGCGCTCGACGCGGTCGAACGCGTCTGCCAGGAGCGGGTGATCGACCAAGCAGCCTGCCATCGCCGCTGGCGCGTGGCTGTTGTGGGCGAAGCTGCCGAGGGTAGGGAGCCCGCGCGCTGCCAGCACGACGCGCTTGCTGGAGAAGCGATAGCCGAGGGCGGCCGGCGCCGGCTCGACGTGCGAGACGACCAGCCCGAAGCGGTCGCGCAGCATGGTGCGCTTGGCCTCGCGCTGCGCGGCTTCGTCGAGCGCCATCAGCGCGCAGCCGGCGCAGCGCCCTTCGCGTGCTTCGTGGTTGGGGCAGGGCGGCGCCCGGCGCGCCGCGTGCGGCCGCGCGAGCGAGAGCAGCCGGCCATGCGCGCGCGCGTGGTGCTGCGAGATCGCCTCCACCTGCACGACGCCCTCCTCACCCGGGAAAAATCCGCGGCACAAGAGCTCGCGCCCGTCGAGTCGAGCCACGCCCTCGCCCTCGAGCGTGAGCGAGTCCGCGCGCACGCGTGCGCTGTCGCCTGACTTCACGCCTGCAACGTGGCGGCGCGCGGGCCCTGCCGCAAGCTGCTAGGATTCCGCGATGCAGTCGCTGGTCGAGCTCAGGCACAAGGGTGGGGCGCGCGCCGGGCGGGACCTGACGGCGTTTTTGCCGACCAGCCGCGAGGAGCTCGCCGCGCGCGGCTGGGATGCCCTCGACGTGCTGCTCATCAACGGCGACGCCTACGTCGACCACCCGGCCTTCGGCGCGGCGCTGATCGGGCGCTTCCTCGAGGCGCGCGGCTTTCGCGTGGGCATGGTCGCGCAGCCGCGTTGGGACACGCTCGAGGATCTGTGCGCGATGGGCGCGCCGCGCCTGTTCGTGGGCATCACGGCTGGCAACCTCGACAGCATGCTCAACAAGCTCACGGCGCAGAAGAAGGTGCGCGCGGAAGACCAATACTCGCCGGGCGGGCGCACCGGCTTGCGGCCGAACCGCGCCACGATCGTCTACGCCAACCTGGCCCGGCGCGCGTTTCCGGGCGTGCCGATCGTGCTCGGCGGCATCGAGGCGTCGCTGCGCCGCATCGCCCACTACGACTACTGGAGCGAGCAGGTGCGGCGTTCGATCCTGCTCGATGCCAAGGCCGATCTGCTCATCTTCGGCATGGGCGAGCGGCCGGTGTGGGAGCTCAGCGAGCGGCTCGCGCGCGGTGAGCGCATCGAGCAGATCCGCGATCTGCGCGGCACGGGCTACGTGCTGCGCAAAGGCGAATGGGAGACGATCGAGCCGAGCCGTTACGTGCGCGATGGTCGTGCGATCGTGCTGCCGAGCTACGAAGAGGTGGGCGCGGACACGTCCGAAGGGCGGGCCGCCTTCAGCGAGATGAGCCGCGCCTTCCAGCTCGAGACGAACCCGGGCAACGGCCGGCCCATCCTGCAGCCGCACGGGGTCGAGGCGATCTACTTCAATCCGCCGGCCTGGCCGCTCGAGACCGCGCTCATGGACGAGCTCTACGACCTGCCGTTCCAACGGCGCGCCCACTTCCGCTATCGAGCGCCGATCCCGGCGTTCGAGACGGTCAAGCACTCGATCGTGACGATGCGCGGCTGCTTCGGCGGCTGCAGCTTTTGCTCGATCACCGAGCACGAAGGGCGCGTGATCCAGTCGCGCTCCGCCGAGAGCGTCTTGCGCGAGGTACGCGCGCTGCGGCGGCTTGACGACTTTCGCGGCGTGGTCAGCGACGTGGGTGGACCGACCGCGAACATGTACCAGATGCGCTGTCGCGAAGAGCGCATCGAGCGCGCTTGCCGGCGTCTGTCCTGCGTCTACCCAGGTATCTGCGAGAACTTACAGACCGATCACGCGCCGCTCGTGGACCTTTTGCGCAGAGTCCGCGAAGAGCCCGGAGTGCGTAAGGTCTTCATCGCCTCCGGCGTACGCTACGATTTAGCGGGGGAAAGCCCGGAGTTCATCGACGAGCTGGCGCGTCACCACACGGGTGGTCAGCTCTCGGTCGCGCCCGAGCACATCGACGAGCGCGTGCTCGCGCAGATGAAGAAGCCCGGCGTAGAGAGCTACGAGCGCTTCGCCGCGCTGTTCGCGTGCGCGAGCGATAAGAGCGGCAAAGAGCAGCACCTCGTGCCTTACTACATCTCGGGCCACCCCGGTTCGACCTTGGATTCGATGGTCGAGCTAGCGCTCTATCTCAAGGGCAAGGGGTTGCGGCCGCGGCAAGTGCAGGACTTCATCCCCACGCCCATGTCGATGGCCACGAGCATGTACTACGCGGGCCGAGATCCGTTCACGCGCGCCCCCGTTTACGTAGCCAAGAGCGCGCTCGAAAAGCGCATGCAGAAGGCGCTGCTGCAGTACTGGGATCCGGCACAGCACGGGCTCGCGCGCGAGGCGCTCAAGCGGGCGGGACGCGCCGATTTGATCGGCAGCAGACCGCATCAGCTCGTTCCTCCGGAACGCGGGCCCGGCTCGCTTTCGATCCATCAGCGACAAAAGCCGGCGGCCCGCCCGGTCGGACGCCTGGGCCGGCGCGGCGCAGGGAGCAAGGGCGCGGGCCGTTGAGGCGAACGCGGCGCGCTTATTCACCCTGGTAC
>CAZYWR010001322.1:0-12180 GCA_964651185.1 uncultured Polyangiales bacterium | reverse complement strand
CGAAGCGCTCGTCGCGCTGCGCGCCGCGCGCAGGGAGCGCGATCCGGCTGCGCGCGCCGCGATCGAGCACGCGATCGGCGTGCTGGAGCGGTTGGCCGGCTCCGCGTCGCGCACACCGCAGAGCCCGGAGGAGCCGAGCGGTCTCGCCACCTACTACGTCGCAATCGGCACGCCGAGTACGCAGGCGGGCCTACCGGTAAGCGCGCTGCGCAGCTTGCGCGAGTACGTGATGAAGCAGGTCGCGGCGATCGACGGAGTGCGGGTCGCGCCTGAGAACGAGAACCCAGCGATGGCGGCGACCGTGCTCCGCAACAAGAAGCTGGTCGGCTACTATCTCGACAGCTCGGTTACGAAGATCGAGCAAAAGCCGGACGGCGCGCTGCGGGCGCAGGTGTCGATCATCGTCGGCACCTATCCGGGCCGCGCCATGCGCGTGATGCTGTCCGGCGCGGCGACCGTGTCCGGCTCGGGGATCTCGGACGAGGCCAAGCGCGAAGCGGCCGAGGCCGCGTTCACCGGCGCGCTGCGGCGCTTGCCCCAGGCCATGCAGGCAGGGCTCGCGCGCGCGGATTGAGCCGCCGCGCCCCCAAAGAACGCGCCCGCACGCGCCGTCGTTTCGCAAGTGGGCCTTTTGTTCGAGACTAGTACGCGTCGAGGAGGGCCGCGTATGATGCAAAATGGGGAGGGATCGATGGGAGTTGAAGCCAGGTCGGTGCGTCCGCTGCCAGGAGCACCGCGGCGCCAGCTCAAAAATTACCTGCTCGATCGGCGCTTCCAACTCAAGTACACGAGCATGGTCATCGCCGTCACCTTGGTCGTTGCGTCGATCTTGGGCGCGCTCGCCTACCATGAGTCCAAAGGGCAGACCGAGGCGCTGCAGATCCAGCTCGCGAGTCAACCCGATCTCGATCCGGTGGTCGCGGCCGGGCTCGAGGCCTTCGGGCGCGCACGCGATCGCGAGATCCTCGTCTCGATCTTGGTCGGGATCGGCGTGCTGACCGTGGCGCTCGGGCTGACGGGCATCATCATCACGCACAAGCTGGTGGGCCCCGCCTACAAGATGCGGCAGCTCTTTGCGGGGATCGCCAAGGGGCCGTTGCGCGTGGATAGCGGACTGCGCCGCGGCGACGAGCTGCAGGACGTGTTCGCCGCGTTCAACGACATGGTCCAGCAGCTGCGCGCGCGACGCGAGAACGAGCTCGAGCGCGTCGAGAGCGCCTTGCGGAGCGCGCAGGCCCAGGGCGCGGGCGAGCTCGCCGATACGCTCAGCAGCTTGCGCGATCGCCTGCGCGCCGAGCTCGACTGAGCTCGGTCAAAAGGCGCTTTCGTAGTACGTGAGCGTCTCCTCGTCGTCGTTGAGCACGACGGAGGCGGCGTCGAAGCGCAGCTCGCAAGCGCTGAGGCTCTGGCTCTGCATCCATCCCAGCGCTGCGCGCCGGACGCGATCGCATTTGGCGCGGTCGATGGTCTCGATGGGGTCGACGAAGTTACGCGAGGAGCGCGTGCGCACTTCGCAGAACACGAGCAGCGCCTCGCGCCGGGCGATCAAGTCGATTTCGAGGCGGCCGAAGCGAACGTTGCGGGCCACGACGCGGAATCCTTGGCGCTCGAGGTGCGCGGCGACCAGCCCTTCGCCCACCCCTCCGAGCGCCGTCCGCGCGCGGCTCACTTGTTGACCGTGCTGCTCTTCACGCAGTAGCTGCCGACGATGCCCGGCCCGCCGAGCGTGAGCACCTGCTCGCAGGTGAAGCCGTCGGGACAGGAACAGTTGTCCTCCGCGCGCTGCGCGCCTTCGCAGCGGCAGGTGCAGTAGATCGAATCGTTGAGCGCGGTCGGCGTGACACAACCTTCCTTGTCGTTGCTCTTGCCCGTGCAGAGGTCGCGCGGATCGGACGGGACCGCGCCGGCCGTGCCGTTGTCGAGCTTGTAGACGAGGCACAAACGGCTACGGCACTGCACGGAGCTCGCTTCGACGTAGGCCTCGGTCGCCTCGTAGCCGCAGCTCTTGCCGTCGGCGCTGCACGGAATGGTCTCGGGGATGCACGGATCGCCGACGCCGAGGTCGGTGCAACCCGTCGCAGCCGCCGAGCTCAGAGCGAGGGCGATCCAATATCGGGACGAGCTTTGCATCCTTCTCTCTTTCTCGAAGAATCGAAGCGCGCCGGGGTGCGCGCGCGCGAAACAAAGAGCGTAAATCCGAACGTAAACGATGCGGCTGCCACGCTGCAATCGCGACGCGGCAGCCCGAAGCGTGCGGAACGCTAATGTGCTGCAAGCGCCACTGTCAAGCGCGGCACGGTGGCCCCAAGTGCGTGTGCTCAACTGCTCGTGGCCACGAACCTTTTCCGTTGACACCTCGCGCAGCGCGCCGATATCATCACTCGCACTCCGCGGCTAAGTCGTCGATTTTGCTAGCAAATTCGTCAAAAAGCGGGCCGCTTCCGCGAATCCTGTAATGGGTCGCTGGAGTTGCATTAAACGGACGAAGGTCCAGGCCCGGTTTGGGGTAGCCGCAGGGAACCCCCGGCTCAGAGAGGATCGGATGAGGCACAGCCAGGTAGTCGTGTCCGCACCATCGTTTCGCTCGTGCACGCGAGCGTGCGCTTCGACGCCATCGTTTCGTTCGCACAGAGCGCGCGCTTGGACTCGGGTGTTCGGGAAGATGGGGGCCGTGGGCTCTCTCCTGATGGGGAGCCTCGCGCTCGCGATCGCGGCGGGGAACGTCGCGCGTGCGCAGGACATGAGCTTCGATCTCAACGAGACCGGCGGCCAAAAGAAGGCGCCGCGCGGCGGCGGCGCGGCACCGTCCGAAGGGCCGCCGTCGGAGACGCTCGCCAATGGATTGCGCCTCTACCAGGAGAACAAATATCCGGAGGCAGCGGTCCAGTTTCAGCGCATCGTCGAGGGCGAGAGCCGAGACAGCGAAGGCAACAAGCAAAAGGCCCAATTCTTCTTGGGCAAGTCGCTGTTCCACCTGAAGTACTACCAGTCCGCGCTGGCTGTTTTCGACGAGATCAGCCAGCAGGGCCCGAGCCACCTCTACTTCGATCAGACGTTGCAGTGGCTCGCGCAGCTGGCGTCGCAGCTCCCGGAGCCGGCGGGAATCATCGAGAAGGTCGGCCGCTACGACCTCTCGCAGATCGAAGAGGCGAAGTCTGGCGAGGCCCAGCAGTTCTACGCGCAGCTGCTCTACCTGCTCGGGCGTTCGAAGTACTCGCAGGGCGAGTTCGACCAGGCGATCTCTCTGTTCGAGCAGGTGCCGAAGGACTCCAAATGGTACGTGCAGGCCAAAATGTTCGCGGGCATCTCGCACGTACGCCAGCGCCAGGCACGCCCGGCGATCCAGTCGTTTCGCGCGATCCTCGACGCGGCCGAAGAGGGCGACATCGAGGACAAGGACGAAGACCGCGTCCGCGATCTGGCCTGGCTCTCGCTCGCCCGGATGTACTACACGGCGGCCAACAAGATCGACGACGAGACGGGCGAGCGCGAGGTCGACGGCAAGCTGCTCGGCGCGGCGGTCGACGCCTGGAGCCGCATCGAGCCGGGCAGCGAATACTGGCTCGATGCGCTGTTCGAAGGCTCGTTCGCTTTCTTCTTGGCGGATGAGTTTTCGCGCGCCCTTGGCAACATTCACACCATCTTCTCGCCCTACTTCGACAAGGCTTACTACCCGGAGGCGCTCGTCCTCAAGGCGGTCGTGTTCTTTTACAACTGTCAGATGGAGAACGCCGGCGCGATGGTGGCCAAGTTCCACGAGCGCTATGACCCGGTCAAGGCTGAGCTCGACACGCAGCTCGGGCAGTTCAAGGACAACCAGTCGTTCTACGAGTTCTTGATGAAAGTCCGCGACGGGCGCGCGAACCTCCCGCCGGCGATCCGCGGCATCGTGTCCACCGCGCTATCGGATCGCACGGTGCTGCGCCACCTCGAGTACGTAAAGCAGCTCGACCAAGAGGACGAGCTTCTGAAGAAGGCGCCCACGCCCTTCAAGAGTTCGTCGGTTGGGGCGCGCATCATGCAGGACACGGCGCTCGCCAAGTCCTTCGCGATCGAGCAGGCGGGCAACTTGGCGCGCGGCCGCTACGAGCGGCTGATCAGCGAGCTCCAGGATTTCATGAACCAGATCGACGCGGTCGATCTCGAAGTCGCCACGTTCGAGCGCGGCCAGCTGAGCCAAGAGATGCAGAATCAGCAGGTCACGGCCGAGCGCGCGGCGGGCGGGCGGGTCGAGGTCGATGAAGAGCACCAGGTCTGGCCGTTCGACGGCGAGTACTGGCGTGACGAGCTCGGCTTCTATCGCCAGCAGGTCACTTCGCAATGCGGACGCTGAAGTCGTTCAAGTAGAGGAAATTCAGCATGCGTCACCTCAGGATGGTTGCGTTCGTCGCATGTGCGGCGCTTTCGGGCGCGCTCGCGACGGGCGCGCGTGCACAAGATGACAAGTCCGACGGCGAGCAGCGCAAGGCGTCGCAGTCGTCCTCTTCGGTCGGCGCGGCGGGCGGCCAGTGCATCGCGCCGACCGTCGCCTCGTCGGTCGACGAATGCCCGGCCAACGCGCCGCGCATGGACAAGGCGAGCTTGCTCGGCAAATCGCAGGCGCCCAAGTCGAACCTCAGCACCTCGGAGCGCAAGAAGGAAAAACCGAAGGACCGCCAGCTCGGACCGTCCGTGGAGATCGACGCGGCCGCCCTGCGCAACAAGGGCGACCTGCAGGTGCGCGCCGAAAAGCTGCTCGATCGCGAGATCACGGTGTTGAAGCGCCTGGTCAAGAACACGCCCACCGACTCGCCCAAGCGTTCGGAGATCTTGCTGCGCGTCGCGGAGACCTACTTCGAGCTGCAGCAGTCGGCCAACGCCAAGGTGCGCTCGTTCGATGAGCCGATCTTCCAGGCGCAGCAGGCCAAGGACAAGAACAAGGTCAAGCAGCTGCAGGCGCAACAGGCCGAGGCGCAGAAGAAGCTCGACGAGTACCGCAAGGAGGCCATCAAGGCCTACGCGCAGCTCGTGCAAGACCACCCGACGTTCAAGCGCATGGACGAGGTGCTGTTCGCGCTGGCCTTCTCGCTCGACGAGATGAAGCAGAGCGACAAGGCGCGCGAGGTCTACTACCGGCTGATCAAGAATTTCCCGGAGAGCAAGTTCGTCCCCAACGCGTACCTGTCGTTCGCCGAGCATTACTTCGCGACGGGCGACATGCAGGCGGCGAACAAGTTCTACGCCAAGGTCACCGAGTTCCCGCCGGAACGCAACCAGGTCTACGGCTTCGCGCTCTACAAGCAGGCGTGGGTCAAGTACAACCTCGAGGACTTCAAGGGGTCGCTCACGAATTTCGTCGAGGTGATCGAGTTCGCCAAGTCGCACCCCGAGGCACGCGACGCGGCCAACTTGATGAAGCAGTCGCGACGCGAGCTCGTCATGCCGTACGCGCGCGTGGGCACGCCCGCCAAGGCGCTCGAGTTCTTCGGCCGCTTCGCCGAGAACGACGCGCAGAAGTACGAGATGCTCGAGAGCCTGGCCGAGCTCTACTACGACACCGGCGAATGGGGCCCGACGGTCCAGACGTACCACAAGCTCATGAGCGAGCTGCCTGATAGCGACAAGCTTTGCTATTGGCAGAGCCGCATCACGAATGCCGAGCTCGCGAGCGGCAACAAGAAGAACGGCGTGACCGAGCTGACGCGCCTGGTCGACGTCAGCGAAGCCTGGCAGTCGGGCACGAAGAGCGACGAGGCCAAGACGCAGTGCAAGCAGTACGCGGCGCAGACCTTGGTCGATCTGGCCACGGCTTGGCACCGTGAGGCGATCGGCACCGACACCCAGCCGGGCACGAACGATCGCCGCACCATGGAGATGTCCGCGCAGCTCTATCGACTCCTGCTCGAGAAGTTCCCGGACATGGGTCAGATGGAGTTCCCCGCGATCGACAAGCGCGACTGGCCCAACGAGTACCGCGTCAGCTACTTCTATGCGGAGCTCTTGTGGAAGATGGAAAAGTGGGCCGAGTGCGCGCCGGCCTTCGACAAGGTGGTCGACCTCGATCCCAAGGGCGCGTTCACGGCCGACGCCGCGCTGGCTGCGGTGCTCTGTTACAACAACCTGTATCAGCAGTCGTTCGCGGCCAACGAAAAGACCGTGAACAAGCCGGCGAAGAAGCAAGGCAAGGGCAAGAAGCACGAGGACGACAAGCCCGACATGGCGGCGCGCGAGTTCACGCCGCTCGAAGCCGGCATGCTCAAGGCCTTCCAGCGCTACATCTGCTTCGTCCCGAACAGCGAAGACCTGCCGACGATGAAGTACCGTCGCGCGCGCATCTACTACGAGGCCAACCGCTTCGAAGAGTCGGCGGTGATGTTCAAAGACATCGCCTACAACCACAAAGACAGCGAGCTCTCCGAGTACGCGGCCAACCTCTACCTCGACTCGCTCAACGTGCTGGCGTCGATGCGCGAGGGAGACCTGCGTCCGCAGTGCTACGACCAGATGGCCGCGAACGTCCCCGAGCTCCACGCGCTCTACTGCTCGACCCAAGAGGCCAAGAACGAGCACGATGGGTTGTGCGGCCCGCTCGAGCAGCTGCGCTGCGACATTCAGCGTAAGAAGGCCGAGGCGCACCAGTCGAAGAAGGAGTACCGCGACGCGGCGTACACGTACGTCAACATCTTCCGCAAATATCCGGAGTGCGGAAAGCTCGACGAGGTCTTGTACAACGCCGCGATCAACTTCGAGGCGAGCAAGCTGCTCGGTCGCGCGATCAAGGTGCGCGGCGTGCTCATCGACAAGTTCCCGGAGAGCTCGCTCGCGAAGAAGGCGATCTACCTGACGGGAGCGAACTTCCAGGCGCTCGCGCTTTATCCGAAGGCGGCCGACTACTACGAGCAATTCGCCACGCGCTTCCCGGGTGAAGACGGCAAGGGGTGCACGGAAGCGGAGAAGGCGGCGGACACTTGCCCGAAGGCCTCCGAAGCGCTGCAAGACTCGGTGTTCTTCCGGCTCGGCTTGGGCGACGACCAGAAAGCCGTCGACGACGCCAAGCTCTACGAGAAGAACTTCGCGAAGGTCCATCCGCGCGAGACTTCGCAGGTCGTCTACTCGCTGGCGTCGATCTACGAGCGCCAGGGCGACTGGAAGAAGGTGGCCGACCACTATCAGAACTACCTCAAGCAGTACGGCCGCCAGGCCCTACCGAACGAGGAGATCCGCGCCAACACGCAGATCGGGGTCGCCTACTGGAAGCTCGACAAGAAGGCCGACGCGGAGAAGTACTTCAAGGCGGCCACCAAGCTCTGGCAGGGCGGCGCGCCCGGACAGATCGAAAAGCTCGCCGGCGGCGACGCCGAGAAGGCGCAGAAGTGGGTCGCCGAAGCGAGCCAAGCGACCGCGCAGGCGCTCTGGTATCTGGCTGAATACGACTTCGCTAGCTTCACCAAGATCGCGTTCCCCGAGCTGAAGGGGAAGGCGGACATGAAGAAGGTGAATGAGTGGGCGCAGGGCCCGTTCGTGAAGTGGATCGAAGCCAAGGGGAAGGCGCTCAAGAGCGCTGAAGACGCCTACGGCAAGGTCCGCGACCTCAAAGCACCGATGTGGGACATCGCGGCGGCGGAGCGTGTCGGCGTGATGTACCGGACATTCGTGGACGAGTTCCGCGATGCGCCGGTGCCCGACGAGATCAAGAAGGACCCGGAGCTGATGGACATCTACCTCGGCAGCTTGGACGAGAAGTCTCAGCCGTGGGTGGTCAAGGCCACGGGCGCCTTCGACTTCTGCATGAGCCTGGCGACACAAGTGCGCTGGTTCAACGAGTTCTCGCAGCAATGCGAGCAGGAGCTGAACCGACTCGATCCGCGCAAGTACCCGCTCGCTGCGGAGCTGCGCGGCGCGCCCAACTACGTGCAGCAGAAGGTGGCCGACCCGATTGCGGCGCAGATCGGTCGCGAGAAGGATGAGGAATAGGGAGTCCGTGATGAGTCTTCTGCATTCTCGTACGCAACCACGCGACTCGCTCGGTGCGACGGCGCGCGCCCTGATCGTGTCGATCCCGCTCCTCGCCTCACTCGCTGCGGGCTGCGGCGGAGGTAGCAGCGCTGCGGCGGGTGAATCGACCACGCCGGTCAACGCCGCGCGCGGCGCCGACGGCCAGGTCGTCACTTCGGGCTCCGGACAAGCGGTGTCGAAGCAGGCCGAGGCCGACTGGAAGGAGGCGGTCGCCGCCTTCGAAGCGGCCGAGAAGAGCGGCTGGACCCCGGACAAGTGCTCGTCGATCTCGAGCGACTTCGCTTCGGCCAACAAGTCTCAGAAGGGTAAGTTCGCCGAAGCCATCTACATGTCGGGCCTGGCGCTCGACCGTTGTGGCAAGGCCGACGAAGCGCTCAAGCTCTACAACCAAGCGCTCGAGATCGATGCGAAGCTTTGCGGCGCGCGGGTGGGCACCGGCATCGACCACTTCCGCAACGGCCGTGAAGCGCAGGCTTACTCGACGTTCGAGCGTTCGGTGCGCGACGACCCGCGCTGCGCCGAGGGCTACGTAAACCTGGCGATGCTGCAGATGGGGCGCAGCGGCGCCTCGAGTGAAGACGCGCTCAACAACCTGCGTCGCGCGCTGGCCATCAACGCGCAGTATCTGCCGGCGTTCAACCAGATGTCGCTCTTGTTCCTCGGGCGCGCGCAGGGCAACGCGAAGATGTTGGATCTCGCGGCGGTCGTGTGCCGCCAGGCGCAGCTCATCGACGCGAACTACGCGCCCATCTACAACACGTGGGGCTTGATCAACGTCAAGAAGCAGAACGTGTTCGACGCGCTACGCATGTTCGAGCGGGCCATTCAGCTCGACGACTCGAACTTCGAAGCGCACATGAACTTCGGGCAGATCACGCTCAGCTTCCGCGGCTACGAGGACGCGCGCAAAGCATTCGCCAAGGCGGTGGAGCTGCGACCCAAGAACTACGACGCGCATGTCGGTTTGGGCGCGGCGCTGCGTGGCCTCGGCGACAGCGAGGGCGCGAAGAAGCAGTACGAGGAGGCGAAAGGGCTCGCGGGCGACCGGCCCGAGGCCTACTTCAACCTCGGCATTCTTTACCAGGACTACATGTCGGGCTCCGTCGCCGACATGAAGCAGGCGCTCAGCTTCTACGATCAGTTCGTGTCGCACGCGCAGGGCAAGACCGAGTTCAAGCCCGTGATCGACGACATCGAGCGGCGCTGCCAGAATGAGGACGCGAAGAAGAAGCGTAAATCTTCGAAGAGCTGCCGGCCTGGGCGGCGGCAAAACATCCAGCTCGCGATCGAGGCGATGGCCGCGATGGCCGAGATGGAAAAGATGCAGAAGCAACAGGAAGCTGCGCCCCCGCCGAAGTGACCCGAAGTGATCTGAAGCACCAAACCGGTGCCACCGTTGCGCTCTTTTTGGGGAACCTGGGCTCGCACGCGATGTCGGAAGGGACGGCGAGACGAGTCCGCGTTCGGCATTTCGGCGAGGCGCGAGAGGAGAGAAGCCATGAAGAAGTGGATGGCCTTGGCACTGGGGTTGGCGGCGTTCGCGATGACTGGTTCGGCGCTCGCTCAGGACGAGGGGTCCGCACCGGGTGGTGGTGGTAAGGGCGCAGGGGCGACCAGCTACGACTTCGAAGACGACTTGGTCACCGGCGATTTGGTGCGACCTGACGGCGAGCTCTTGAGCGTGCGCCGTCGCGGCAACCGTGCGTCCCTGATTCAGATTCGCGAACACTTCATTCCGGAGATGCTCAAGTCGGTCGAAGACCTCTGAGCGCATCTCCTGGGTCTCCGGACCCGGCCGGCACCCCCCGGCAGCGACGTTGAAGCGCGGCTCTCCCATCTGGGGCGCCGCGATGGATGGTTTCGTGCACAATGGCCGGCGTTCTGCCGGCGGGTTTTTGCGGCGTGTGTGCGCCGAGTTGATGTTTTCGCGGCGTTAGACGCCGCTTGAGCGCGATTCGCTGGAGGCGACGGTGTCCAACTCTCGGGTCCCCATCAAATTCGACATCTACCGCGGGCAGCAGTATCTGCGGACAGAGACCTTTTCGGAGCCGATCATCAAGATCGGCAAGGTCGCCTCGAGCCACCTGCGCCTCGACGATGAGCTGGCTTCGCGCATGCACGCGATGATCGAGGTCACCGGTCCGGACGAGATCTACATCATCGATCTCGGCTCGGCGTCGGGCACCTACGTGAACGGCCAGAAGAGCAATAAGGCCCGCCTGCAGAGCGGCGACGAGATCGCGATCGGCGAGACGCGCATCGTCGTCCAGGTCGAGGCGGACATGGGCTTCGATGACAACGAGGCGACCATGGCCGTCAACCGCGACCACGTGGGCGTCGACTTCGCCGCGATGGCGGCGGAGCACGCCGACTCGTCGCCGCCCGGCTACTCGAACCGGCCGAGCGCGCCGGACTTCGGCCGCACGGCGCCGCGCCCCGCGTCGAAGGGGACCTTGCACGGCTTTCAGGCGCCTTCGTTCCCGGCTGGAGCACCGGGCGGGGCGGACTTCGGCGGCTCGTTTGCACCGCCGCAATACGCGGCAACCCGGCCGGCCCCGGCGGCTCGGGGCGGTTCGGTGCCGCCTGGGACCATGCCCGCGGGCCGCGCGGGTTCCGTGCCGCCCGGCACGATGCCGGCCCAGGGCATGCCGATGGGCGCGCAGGGGGGCAACCCGTTCGGGAACCCATTCGCTGCTTCGGGACCGATTCCCGATCAAGCTACGCCCCAGGTGGGCGCGAGCGGCCCGGCTGGCTACGATGCGGCGCCGGGCTACGCGGCCGCCGCCTATCAGGGCGGCGCGCCTGCCTATCAAGAGGACTACGGGCAGCAATACGCGGCCGGCGGCCACGGTGCGCAGGACGAGGATCCAGAGCGCGTGCGCTACGGTCTCATCGCGAGCGGCCCCGCGCCGAGCCCAGACGAAGTCGAAACCGGCGATCGCGCGCTCGAAGTCGTGATCATGTGGGGCGACAACTCGGTCCTCAAGGTGGACCATTTGAACCCGGTGCGCTCTTACTACGTGGGCGAGTCCACCGATGCGAAAGGGAAGCCCGACACGGACTTCTTGATCGGATCCGAGCTGCTCGGCACCTCGCGCATGCCCGTGGTGGTCGACGTGGGCGGCACCGGCGCGATCGTGATCCCGCCGGGCGCCACGGGCGACGTCACGATCGGCAACGATCGCATGAGCATCCAGGACTTGGTGGCGAGCGGGCGCGCACAGCCGTCTTCGGAGCTGCCGGGCGCGTACCAATATCCACTGCCTCCGGGCGCGACCGGGCGCGTGACCTTCCGCGGGCTGACCTTCGTGGTGCGACCGGTCAATGCGGGCAAGGCCGTCGGCATGGGTCAGGGCGGCGGCATCAACTACCGGCAGCAGTTCTGGACGATCTTGTCGTTCGCGCTGCACGCGCTCTTGCTGCTGATGATGTACTTCATGCCCCCGAGCGGTTCGGGCCTTTCGCTCGACCTGCTCAGCGAGGACGCGCGCCTCGCGAAGTACCTGATGGAGCCGCCCGAGACCGTCGAGGAAGAGACGCCCGACTGGCTGCAGAACTCCGAAGCCCAAGATGAAGAGGGCGGAAAGGGTAAGCGCCACAAGGACGACGAAGGTCAGATGGGCAAGGAAGAGTCCAAGAAGACCAAGAACAAGTACGGAATCCAGGGGCCGGCCGACAACCAAGACCCGCATATGGCGCGCGAGGCGGCGAAGGAAGAGGCCAAGACGGCGGGCATCCTCGGGGTACTCTCGCAGTCCGTGGGAGCCTGGAACTCGCCCACCTCGCCGTATGGACAGGATACGGCGCTCGGCTACGACCCGATGAGCGCGCTCGGTGCGCTGATGGGCGATCAGATCGGTGAGAACTTCGGCTTCGGCGGTCTCGGCTTGCGCGGTACGGGCCGCGGGGGCGGCGGCACCGGTGAGGGCACGATCGGCCTCGGCAACGTGGGCACGATCGGTCACGGCGCGGGCGGCGGTACCGGCTCGGGCTACGGCCGAGGCGCGGGCGGCTTCCGCGGCCGCGACGCCAAGGTGCCGCAGATCCGCTCGGGCAACGCCGACGTGCGCGGCTCGCTGTCGAAGGAAGTCATCCGGCGCGTGATCCAGCGCCACATCAACGAGGTGCGCTTCTGCTACGAGCAAGAGCTCAACTCGCGTCCGGACTTGGCGGGCCGCGTGCAGG
>CAZYWR010001321.1:0-2698 GCA_964651185.1 uncultured Polyangiales bacterium | reverse complement strand
GCCAGGTCCGGGGCGCGGCTCCGCCACCAGCTCGCCGCTGTGCTCGGGGTTCGCCGGGCGCGCTGGTTCGGGCGTGAGGCGCGCCGCGGTGCTCGACGAGAGCTCGGCGCCGGTCGGGGCGTGCATGGAGCGCATCGGTTCGGGCGTCTGTCGCGCGCTCGCAGCGGGCGCGCGCTCCGGGTGCGTTCCGGCGTGCGCGAGGCGCGCGGGATCGGGCGTCAGTCTTTGCGCCGCTCGGGGCGCTGGCTCGGCCTGTTCGTTCGCCGGGCGCACGGGGGCGAGGCCCGCCGAGCTCAGGCTGCGCAGCTCGACCAGCGCGCCCGCCGCTTCGAGCTCGGTGCGAATGCGGGCTGCGTCGGTGTCGCTCGCCCCTTCGACCACCGTGACGGGAAAGGCGCGCGCGAGGCGCCGTGCCACCTCGGGCGGCAGGCCCAGGATGCGTTCGAGCGCCTTGGCGGCCGGCTCCTTCGCGTTCAAGCGATAGCCGACCATGACCACGTCGCAGTGCACGTGTACGAAGCCCCCTGCGCATTTTTATCACGGAGTCAGCGCACGCGAACAGCGCGGCAATTCGCTCAGATGTCGAGACGCACGCCGATCTCGATCACCTGTTCGGGGTCGAGGCCGTAGTAGAGCGCGGCCGGACGCGCGTTGCGGTTCATGAAGGCGAACATGCGCTTGCGCCAGAGCGCGAGCTTGGCCTTGCCAGTGGGCTGCACGCTGCTGTGGCCGACGAACACGGTCACCTCCGAGGGAGAGAGGGGCAAGCCGTGTTGCGTGCACGCCTCGAGCACGCGACCCACCGTCGGCGACTCCATGAAGCCGTAGCGCGCCTCCACGCGGATGAAGCCGTCGCCCAGATCTTCGAGCGTGATGCGCTCCGCATCGGGGACGCGCGGCACGCGCTCGGTCTGCATGGTGAGCAGGATTACGCGCTCGTGCAGCGCGTGGCTGTGCTTGACGTAGTGCACGAGCGTGGGCGGTGCGCCCTTGTCATCGCGCGCGAGAAACACGGCCGTCCCCGGCACGCGCGCGATGCCCTCTTTGGCGAGCGCGGCCAGGAATTCGGTGAGCGGCACGTTGAGCGCGACGTGATAGCGGCGCACCGCGTCCGCGCCCGCGTGCCAGCTGGTCATGATGGCGACGAAGAGCCCGCCCATCAGCACGGGGAACCAACCGCCGTGCGCCAGCTTGACCAAGTTGGCAGCCAAGAACGCGAGATCCATGGCGAGAAACGCCGCCACCAAGGGCCCGGTCGCGAGCGGGCCCCATTGCCGCCGCATCGCCGCGAAGAACAGCACGCTGGTGACGGCCATGGTGCCGGTCACCGCGATGCCGTAGGCCGCAGCCAGGTCGCCCGAGGTGCGGAAGCCGAGCACCAGCCCGATGCAGCAGACCATCAGCAGCGTGTTGATCTGCGGCACGTAGATGCGCCCCTCCATCTCGCCGGAGGTGTGGATGATGGTCATGCGCGGCAGATATCCGAGCTGCACGGCCTGCTGCGTGAGCGAATAGACGCCGCTGATCAGCGCTTGCGAGGCGACCACCGTGGCGATGGTCGCGATCGCGACCATCGGATAGAGGAGGCTCTGCGGGATCATCTCGAAGAAGATATTGCCGATGCTCGACATGGGATGGAGCAAGACGTACGCGCCTTGCCCGAAGTAGCTGATGAGCAGCGCCGGCAACGCCACCACGTACCAGGCCGCTCGGATCGGTCGCGCGCCGAAGTGGCCGAGATCCGCGTACAGCGCCTCGCCGCCCGTAACACACAGGACGACGCTGCCGAGAACGGTGAAGCCGTGTCCGCTCTCGAACAGGAGGTGCAGCCCGTGGCGGGGATCGATGGCGTGCAGGATCTTTGGTTGGCGCACGATCCAGGGCGCGCCCACCGCCGCGATGCTGAAGAACCACACCAGCACGGCCGGACCAAACAGCGCGCCGATGCGTCCGGTCCCGCGCTTTTGCACCGAGAACAGGCCGATCAAGATGATGATCGCGCTCGGGATCACGAGCGGGCGCACGCCGGGCGCGGCGACCTCCAAACCTTCCACCGCCGACAGCACGGAGATCGCGGGCGTGATCATGCCGTCCGCGAGCAAAAGCGCCGCGCCGGCGAGGCCGCACCAGAGCAGTACGCCCTTGCGCGCAGAGACCGAGCGACCCTTGCGGCGGGCCAAGGTTAAGAGCGCGAGCACGCCGCCCTCGCCGTTGTTGTCGGCGCGCAAGATGAAAGTGAGATACTTGACCACGACCACGAGCATCAGCGACCAGAACACGAGCGAGACGATGCCGAGCACGTGCCGCTCACTCGGCCCGACGTGCACCAGCGACTCGCGCATCGCGTACAGGGGCGACGTCCCGATATCCCCGTACACGACGCCGAGTGCGCCGAGCGAGAGGGCCGCGAGCGACTTCAGCGAGCGATCCGCGACGGGGTGGTGCGTGTGCGGGGTAACGCTGGCGAACGACGGAGATGGGGCATCCGAGGTCGGCAAAGCAGGCCTTTCTAGCGCGACGTTTCGAAACGAGCATACGCCCGGCTACCGTTCCGCGCTCGCGCCGCTCAGGGTGCGCGGGGTGGGTTCACGAACGGGTGCTCGGGACGTTGTGCACAGTATGAAAGCGGGCACAGCGCGGCTGCGCGACGCCGTCACGCGAAGCCCGACAGCAAGACGACGAGCGCGTGCATCGAGGG
>CAZYWR010001320.1:0-1709 GCA_964651185.1 uncultured Polyangiales bacterium | reverse complement strand
GAGTGGGACGGTGACCCGACGCGCCATCGCGAACGAGGCGCTGCGCGCGGTGTCGCGAGCCGTGGACAAGGCGTCGAGCGCCGAACCCGGCAAGTCGCGCACCACGTGGCCGGACAGGCTGACGCCGCGGCCTTTGCGCTCGACGGCCACGGCGAGCGCGGTGCTGGGCAGGCCCGCGCGGATCGCGCTGAGCACGTCGCCGAGGTCGCGCGGAATGGGCTGTTCGAGCTGCACCTGGGAGCCTGGCATCAGCTCGAGCTCGAGGTGCTCGCCAGCGAGCGCCGGCGAGAGCGGTACCTCGAAGATGCGTTGCTCGAGTGGGCCCGCGTACGGCCGCAACGTCACCACCACGCGCGCTGGTTCGCCCGGGTCGAGCTCGTCTCGGGCGAGCTCCGCGCCGATCAGCTCCGTGACATCGCGCCCGAAGCGTAGGTCGAAGGCGACGTCGATGCGCTCGACCTGATCGGGGCCGAACGGATTGTCGTACGCAGCCTCGAGCAGGTCGAACAACCGCAGCCGCGAGAGCGCCAAGGGCTGGCCGACGCCGGTGGGCGTGAAGCCCTCGTCGACCACGCGCTGTGCGCCGTGTTTCTTCAGGCTGATCACGCTCTCCGCGCGGAACATCATGTCCGTGGTGTCGTTCACGGTCGCACCGAGCGCGCTCGCGAGCGCGGTCATCACCAGTGCAGGCGTGAGCAGGCGGTGATCGGCGGCTTCGATTCGCCAATGGTCGCGCGGCAGGCCCGGCAGGCCGCGCAGGTGCACGTCGATGGGAATCGTGCGCGCGCGCTCCTTGGTATCGACGACGACCGCCGCCTGACGGTCCTGCACGAGCGCGCCGAGCGGCGCGATCGCCTCTGCGATCTTGAACGACGAACGCTCGCTCGCCAGCACGTGCAGCACGCGCGATGTCGCGGTCGGAAGCGAGATCTCCCCGGCTTCGAGCATGGGATGGCCAAACGCGACGGCGCGCCGGCCGTCTACGTACGTGAGCGTGCCGACGGCCGTGGCCTGGACGTCACCGCGCAGCAGGGTCACGGCGAGCGATCCGCCGTCCACATAGCCGGATGGGCCGCTCCTCGGGGCGCTGGCGCCGCCGGTCGCCTCCAGCACCTCGAGCCCGAGCGGAGCGAGCCGCTCCCGCAGCAGCGCCGCGACCGATGCGGGCAGACCGCCTACGAGGAGCGGCGTCGCGGCGGGGACCCACGTCTCGTGGCGCGCAGGCTGCGCGGTCCGATGCGCCAGCGCCCAGAACGCATCTCGGCGTTCTCGCCCGTCGTAACCGGCCGTTCGCGCGGCGCTGGCGCGCCCCCGCGCCGGTAGCGGGCGCGCCCCGAGCGGGCTGGGCGGCGCGCGCGGCCGATCGATTTCACGGAGCATGCTCGCGATGGGCGTGACGCCTGCGATCGGATCTTTGCCGAAAGCCCAGCCGTAGGCGTACGCGCCGATCAGCCTGTCCTCGAGGTAGACCGGACTGCCGCTCATTCCCGCGACGGATCCCGCGTGATCGAGCAGCGGGTGCGGGGTCTTGATCAGCACCAGATCTTGGTCGGGCCGGAAGTTATGGAGCACATCGATGACCTCGACGTCGAAGCGCTCGGGCTCCGTGCCGCGGAACACGGTCAGGCCGTAGCCGCGCATCCCAGGGCGAATCTCCGCGGTGCTCATCGTCCGCAATCCGGAGGGGCCGAAGCCCGCGCCTGCGAACA
>CAZYWR010001319.1:0-7733 GCA_964651185.1 uncultured Polyangiales bacterium | reverse complement strand
CTGCAGCGCGGAGGAATGCGCGACGTTCTTCGGGCCGATCGGGCATTTCGTGATCGAGGGCGAGGCGCCGCGAACGGCTTGGGTGTTCTCTCGCACCAGCGGTGGCGTTCGTCGGGAGGTGGTCCGGCTGTGAGCGCGCGGGCCGTGCCAACGCCCGCGGCGCGTCCCACGTTTCGAGCGCGACTCGCGGTCGCGACGTTGGCGATGATCTTTCGCATGCGTGGCGCGCAACAGGGCGCGCTGCCGCAAAGCCGCGCGGGCTACTTCCTCGCGGATCTGGCGCGTCCGTTCGTCTGCGTGCCTATCGCTGCGATACCGGTGAAACGATCTATTACGTGATGACCAGGTCGATGATGCCCCGATGGGGACGCCTTCGCGCACTCGCGCTTGACAGGCAAGCGATTGCTTGCATATTGTTCACGCCATGAGCGTCGCAGATGATCTGCTCTTCAAGGCGCTGGCCGATCCCGGGCGCCGCAAGCTCCTCGACCGCCTGCACGCGCACGACGGCCAGACCTTGAGCGAGCTTTGCGCGCACCTCGACATGACCCGTCAGGGCGTGACGCAGCATCTCGCCTCGCTCGAAGCCGCGAACCTCATCGCGGTCGAATGGCGAGGCCGCGAGAAGCTGCACTTCCTCAACCCCGTGCCGCTGCAGGAGATCTACGACCGATGGATCGCGAAGTTCGAGCGGCCTCGCCTCAAGGCGCTCAGCGATCTGAAGCATCGGCTCGAAGAAGGTGAAGAGCCCGAACGTCCCCGAAGGAGACCGTCATGAGTAAGCCCAGAAGTGAGTTCGTCTACGTCACGTACATCCGCACGACGCCCGAGAAGTTGTGGGCCGCGTTGACGGAGGACACGGAGTTCATGAAGCAGTACTGGTTCGGCGCCCACTGCGAGAGCGCGTGGACGGTCGGCGCGCCGTGGAAGATGGTGCAGCCCTCCGGGCTCATCAGCGACGCGGGCGAGATCGTCGAGGCCGAGCCGCACAAGCGCCTCGTGATCCGGTGGGAGCATCAGCACCCTGACGCGAAGGCCGAGGGGTTCTCGCGCTGCACGATGGAACTCGAACCGAGCGGCGCGGCGGTGAAGCTCTCGATTCGGCACAGCATCGAGCGCGAGCACTCGATGCTCATCGAGAAGGTCTCCGGCGGCTGGCCGAAGATCCTCGCGAACCTCAAGTCGCTGCTCGAAACCGGCGCCGTCGTGCTCGATGCGCCCTATCCAACGACGAGCGCGGGTACCTCATCCGGCGACTCGGTTCGCCGGCAAATCATCTAACAGTACGACGCGGACCTCCTCACCGAGGTCGAGGTCACGTTCACCGCGCTCGCGGGCGGACGGACGCAGATCGACCTCGAACATCGCAACTTCGATCGTTTCGGCGCCGAGGCCGACGCGGTCCGTAAGGCGTTCTCGGGCGAAGACGGCTGGACGGCGCTCCTCGCCTCGTTCGCGAAGCTCGCCGACGCGTCGGAGGGGGGCAGCGATGAGGCCGCAAGACTACACGACGACGATCCGCGCCACGGTCTCGACGAAGAAGGTCATCGATGCGATCGACGATGTGGGCGCGTGGTGGACCACCAGCTTCAAGGGCGCGGCGAAGAAGGTCGGGGACAAGTTCGGCGTTCGCTTTTCCTCGATCACGGCGAGGCGGCGAGCGGCAAAATCACCCCGAGAGGAGATGTCCCCACCGCCCAAAGCAGCCTGCATGCACTGGCGACGCCCGCTCACAATCGATAGCTTCGCCGTATGCCACGCAAAAAGCCCGCGCCCGGCGACGACCTCTTGCGCCTCGCGCAAAAAGAGGGTGTGAGCACGGGCGCGATCGCCTCGCACCCCGACAATCGAGAACTGCTCGCCGCTCGCAGTGCCGGCGTGTTGTCCGCCGAAGATGACCTCTTCATCCCCGCGCCGGAGCCGGCGAAGCTCCAGGTCAGGACGGGCGAGACGCACTACCTCGTGTACAAGCCGGCGACGCGCATTTTGCACCTAGTGCTTCAGCACGAGAATGGAGAGCCTCGTCAGACCGACTACACGCTTTGTGATTTTCAATACGACGGCCCCCAGCCCAAGTTTGGCCGCCCGTTTGCGGACGAGCTCTATGGGTTCGCCTACCAGGGCGTGATCCAGGAGGCGTTGCCCGCGGCCGTGTCGCAGCTCAAGCTCACGCTCGAAGACGCGCCGGATGACCCGATCGAGCTCCATCTGGGCCGGCTCGATCCACCGAGCACCACGCGCGGCCTCAAGGCGCGACTTCAGAGCCTCGGGCTCTATCACGGCGATTTGGAGAGCTCCGAGTATGACGCGGAGCTCCACGCGGCGGTGCAGAAGTTTCAACGCGAGCACGGCCTCGCCGCCACCGGCGCAGCGGACGGCCAGACGCGTGAGCGGCTCGCAGCCGTGTGCAGCGGGTGAGGAGGTCGCCGTGCCGAGCCTCGATGATGTCTACGAAACGTATTGCACGCTCGCAGCCGAACTGTTGGCATCGCCGCCGTCGAGCCCGCGCGCGCAGAAGCTCCAGACCGAGGCCGACAACGAGTGGCTTAGCTATCTCGCCCAAGGCGGAGGGCGCGAGCCTTGGCATACACCACAAGTCTCCTGGGCGTATTACGACGACTTTCAAGAGATGCGGCACAGCTCTGCAGACGGTCCCGTAGATCGACTTCGCGAGCTGCTCAACCTGCCTCGCAACGTGGGCCCCGTCTTCCTCGGCGGCGAACAGACTGCGGTGGAACACTTTCAGACCAACCACGGGCTTCCCGTCACAGGTGTCGTCGATCGCCGCACCTGGCAAGCCATTCTGGGCGCCAAGGGAGAACGCAAACGGGGCACACTGCCGCGCCGCTTCGAAATCCCTGGCACCGCCTCTTCGCCGGTCCCCATCATCGTCCGCACACGCAAACGCTGGATGCTCGCGCTCGACGATGTTCCGTACCGCACCTACGCAAACCAGAGCAACTTGGCGCTTCTCGCGCAGTACGCTTACCAACGCCGAGACGACGTAAAACATTGGTTGGAGGTCGAATGGAACAAGGACCGGCTGCGCGAAGACGTGCTGTTGGCCGAAGCTGCCGATTTCTGCAAGTTGTTCGTGCGCGAGGCCGCTCCGCAATTCGAGCACGAGCTCGAAGTCCTCGAGGACCTCGACACCGACACGCAGCTCTTCATATTGAACTCATCGCGCTACACGGTCATCGCCTTCCGCGGTACGGCTCCAGACCTCGAGAGTGTGCACACGGCCATTCAAGACATCAACACAGACCTGGAGGCCAAAGGGGAGCGCTGGATGTTCGATGGCACGTTCGAAGGTCAGAAAGCCGCAGGCAAGCTGGGCTTCCAGGTGCACCGCGGGTTCGCGAAAGCGTTCGACAGTATCCGCGAGCCGCTGCGCGCGAAGTTGGATGAGTACCTCAAGGATGATCCGGTCAAGCCGATCTTCGTCACTGGGCACAGCCTCGGGGCCGCGCTGGCTTGCTTATGCGCCTGCTACCTGCGCAGCCACCCCAGGTTCGCCCGCCACCCCGTCCGCGCGTACACGTTTGCGCAGCCACGCGTCGGGACCGTCCCGTTCTGCCGGCACTACTGGCAAGCAGATCCAAACTTTACCTACTTCCGCTTCGCAAACGCCTTCGACGCCGTCACGATGGTGCCGAGCAACTATCTCGCCCGCGACGTCGCGGAGGTGCGCGGGCTGATCGAGCCCGTGCTCGATCGCGCGTCTGAGCTCGTTTCATTCACCGTCCCGGTCCCCGAGCGCGACGACTGGCTGAGCGATTACCTCAAGGACAAATGTCCGCCTGAGCTCGACTATCGACATTTCGGCGAGCTCATTTTGTGCGGCGTCAATACGAAGGATCAGCCCTTCGTCCAGCACATCGGCCAAGGCCTGCCACGAACGATCGAGCCCTTGAACACGCCGCGGGTGCAGAGCATTTGGCGGTCATGCCCGCTGACACACCCCATGGCGCTCTATCGCCGCTTCTTGATGCGCGAATTCGAACAGTACGCGCCCGCATACCTCCGAGGCGCCGAGAGCGCGTTGCCTCTTTCCGCAGCGCCAGTGCTCCACCCGGCTGAGACGCAGCTCTTTCATCGCTACGTGCACAGCCAGGGCATTCCGGCCTATCACAGCATCGACGAGTACCGCCGTGCGCTGCAGTAAGACGCTCGCGCTTGCCTTCCTGCTCACGTGCTGCGGCGCGATTGCTTGTGGCAAGGAGCTGGAGACCGTCGTCGTCGAAGGCGAGATTGCGCCAGAACTCGATCTCCGGGGCGCGATCTTCTTCAGAACATTTCGCGGCCTCTTCTTCTGCAAGCGCAACCTGCTTCAGGCACCGAATCCGAGAGACAAAGAGATCAAAGCCTCCTTCGTGCGCAAAGGAAACCGCTACACCCTGACCTATGACTCCTCCGACGCTCCTCGCGGCGGCATCTGCGACTGGCGCCCGGACGACATCGTCGTCGAGCTCAATCTCCGAGATCGCCACACGTCGGACATTTTCATTCTAAACCTATATCCCATCGGTGCCACGAATCGCTATTTGAAGTCTCGCCCGCGCGTAGAAAAGACGACACAGATCGTCTGCGACATTGAATACGGCGTACGCGCAAGACCAAGATGCGACTGGCTCGAACGCGTACTCGACGATAGGAGCTCGGAGGTCCACGTCACGCTTAACGTGAGATACGAAAAGGGACACAAACCAGTCCACCAATGACGGACAGACATTCTTCCATCTAGCGCGGCGGCTCGAGCTCGGCGAGCCGGCGCTCGCCCGGATCGAAGCCGAGCGCGCGCAAGAGCCCGCGTACGTCGACGGCGCCGAGGATGTCGTACGCCGCGAGCCGCGAAGGCAGCGCGGCGAGCTCGTCGCCGACGAAGGTCGTGATCTCGTGCTCGCCGACGTCGAGGAGCGCGGCGGCCTCGGGACGGGCCGGAGGGAACGCGACGAGGAGCGCGCGCGACATGCTCGTGAGCTCGGCGCCGGGAGGCGCGCTTCTTCTCCCACTCCGCGCGCTGCTGCTCGACGAGTCCGGGGGCGGGACGCGTCGCCGTGTGCCGCCGCGCGAGGGCGACGCGGTTTCGCACGGCCGCCCGCGTCTGCATCACGGCCGTGTCCGCGTCCGACGCGATCGCCCAGCGGCCGGCTGTGTGGAGCCTCCGTCCGGAGGACGAGCTCGAAGCGCGGCCCTACGAGCGCCGTCAGGCGCGCGTACCGAGCGAGCCACGCGCCGAGCCGGACTGCGCCTGGATCCACCGGAGCGGGGGGACCAGGGGAGCATAGGTAAGTATAAAATCATTTGTCGCCGAGTAGACATGGCGTCCAATCGCCGAAATTTTCATGTAGCCGCGGCACTCACGTCATGCCGAGGGGCCAGCCGCCGCCCGCGCTCGTGATCGCGGTGGCCACGGGCCTGTGCGCGGATCGTGCCCAGCAGCGTCTTGCTCCGCGTCTACAAGCGATGACCGCCTTGACATGTGATGCACATGTGCGCATCATAAATGCATGGTGGGAACCAAGGTGATGATCCAGATCCGCAATGTGCCGGCAAAGGTGCATCGGATCCTCAAGGCGCGCGCCGCGCTCGCAGGCAAGTCGCTATCGGACTACCTGCTCGATGATCTGAAGCGCGCCGTGGAGAAGCCGTCCATGGAGGAGTGGCTCGCGAACCTGAGGAAACGTGAGCCCGTGGAATTACCGGTCTCCGCGGTAGAGCTGTTGCGCGAGTCTCGCGAAGAGCGCGACCGATGATCGTCTTGGATGCGTCTGCTGTGATCGACCTACTGATGCGGAGTTCGAGCGGCAACCGACTGGCTGCCCGAATCGAGCGCGAGGAGCTCTCCTTGCATGCGCCGCATCTGATCGAACTCGAGGTGATGCAGATCCTGCGCAAAGCCATCGCGCGCGGGGCCCTCGCTGACTCTCGGGCGCAGCCCGCGTTCCAAGACTTTCGTGCCATGCGCATGGCGCTCTACAGCCACACGGACCTCATGGAGCGCATCTGGTCGCTGCGCCACAACCTGTCCGCATACGACGCCGCCTACGTGGCGTTGGCCGAATCGCTCGAGGTGCCGCTGTTCACGCTCGACGCCAGGATCGCGAAGGCAACGGGGCACCGCGCGAAGATCGAGCTCCTCGCCTGAGACTACGAGTTCCACTCGGGCGCGAGCTCGCGTTCGAGGAGCGACGCGTGCGCGCGATGTGGACGGCACCGAAGCCGGGGATCGTCGGCAAGAAGGCGCGCGTAGCCCGGGATGAACGACGCCGACAGCACGCCCTCGCCCAGCAGCGTTTGCAGCAGATTCGGGATGCGCAGCGCCGTGTTGCGTCAATCCTCCTCGACTCCAGACCCCACCGGCACGCCCATCCGATCCAACGCGCCCAGGTGCCCTTTCCTGGGCGCCTTTGCAACCGGCATGCTGGCACGCTCGTATGGAAAAGGGCATAGGGCGAAGATTGCTGCCACCTTTTGCCTCGGCGGAGGCATCTCCCGGGCATGGAGAACGATGAACGGAGCAGGCGGCTGTTCAGGCTGCTCTCGCCCCATCGCGAGTCGGCGGTCCGAACGGCGCGCAGGCTCTCGCGGTCGAACGCGGATGGAGACGAGCTGTTCCACGAGGCGGTCTTTCGTGCCTACCGCGGCCTGCATGCGCTGCGCGACGAAAGCAGTTTTCGTGCTTGGTTCTTCAGCATCCTGCTGCGGCTCAGTCGGCGACGCCGGTGGTGGTGGGAAGACTTCTTGCCGCTGCGCGAGATCGACAAGCCCGCGTCGGAGGGGGACGCCGACTCCGATCGGGCGGAGTGGATCCGACGTGCGCTTCAAAGGCTCGCGCCGCTCGAGCGCGAAGCCTTGGTGATGTCGGAGCTCGAAGGCTTCTCCAGCGCCGAGATCGCGGAGAGTCAGGGCAGTAGCGTGACCGCCGTGAAGACGCGCATCTCGCGCGCAAAGAAGCGCCTGCGCGAGCGCTACGCCAACGCCGGCTTCCCCGGCCCGGAGCAGCCCGCTGCGCCGGAACGAACGAAAGCAGGAAGGCATGGCCATGGATAGCGCGATTCAGGTGGCGCACGACTTAGAGGCGCTGCGCACGGCAACCGAAGCGCGGCTGCCGAGCCTCACGGAGACGGAGCGCAGGCTGCACGAGGATCTGCGACGGCACGGCGTTTCGAGGCGCAGAGTGATCGTCGCCGGCACCCTCGTTGCGGCGTGCAGCACTGCGCTGGCGGCGCCTCGGTTGCTGGAGTCCTCATCGCAAGAGCGAACGCAGTCCAATGCGGTCGCGGGAACTGCCACCGTTTCGAGTGATGCGAGCGGTCCCCTCGTCGCCGAGCGAGCGATCTCGGCGGAACCAGCGTCGTCGAAGGCAGCTCGCGCCAAGCGCGACGCGCTGCGCAGCGAGATTATCCGGCACGCACCCGCCCATGCCGCGCACACGTTGCCCCGAGCGGAACCAGAGCCGTCCTCCGCGCTGAAGAACGAGCTGGGGCCCGGCCGCGAGCCGCTGGTCGCCTACCTCAACGAGGAGTTCTCACCGCTGCTCGCCGATTGCGTCGAGCAGGCCGTCGCACGCTCGCCCAACCTCTCGGGCATGTACGCGATCGGGATCGAAACGCTCGCGCACGACGAGCTCGGCGCGGTCGTCGAGGTCGCCGAGCCCACGGATCGCAACGAGCTGTCCGATCCACTGTTCTTCGAGTGCGTCCGCGAGTCGGCGTTCACGCTGATCATTC
>CAZYWR010001318.1:0-4201 GCA_964651185.1 uncultured Polyangiales bacterium | reverse complement strand
GCGTAAGAGGAGCGCGAGCGCCATGGCCTACACGTACCGCTATCCGCGTGGCCTGGTTCGCACTCTCCGCGCTGCCCGAGCTGGCGTTCGACCACGGCGACGTGATCGAGCGCGCACGCCGCTGCCTTGAGGCGAGCGAATCGCTCCGAGCGCTTCCCGCCATCGGCTGATGGTCGTCGCCAACAGGAAGCGCGCGAATGGGAGCACGGGAGCGTGGCCAGAGCCACATGCCCAGTTGTGGACGATCCGCCGCTCGCGGGCCCCGCGCGCAGCGCATCCGATCTGAAAGTGCTCACGAATTGCAGAGCCGCCGCACGGCGGTACGCGCTTTGCTCTTGCTCGCGCGGATCGTTTGACCGGAGGAAGCCGCCATGGAACTAGCAGGCCTCGAAGCCAGCGCGTCACGCAAACCATCCACCACGCGGCATGGAGCGGACGCGACTCTCTCACGCTTGTACCTGCAGAGGGGCCACGAGTGCGACGGAGAGATGGCCAAGCTGATGGCGCGCATCGCGCTCGATCTCGCGCCGGCCTCGATTGAAGCGCTGGATCTCCTCGAACGGGTGATCGAACGCGATGAGCGCCGCGAGCTGCGCGAACGCTACGAGAGCTTCCTGCGCGAGGTGCCGTTCCATCCGCAATCGATGCGCGTGCGCGAAGCGCTGATCGATCTCTTGCTCGAGCAGCGCGAATACGACGCGGCGCTCCGCCATGTCAGCTCGCTGAGTCCGATAAGTTGGCTGCGTGCGCCGCGCGAGCAGATCGTGCGCGCCTGCGGCGTGCCGCCTCCGGAGTCCGATGCGTATGAGCCGCTCGATACGTTCGAGGTCATCGAAGAGCTCGAATACGACACGTCCGAATACGACTTCGAAGTCGACGACGGCGAGTACGTGGAGGTGGCGGAGTGAGAGCCGCGCGGGCCGATCGTCAACCTCGACGGCTACGTTCACGTCTCCGTCAAAAGTTCACGTTCACGCCAGCGACCACCTATGGTCGGCGGGGGACGTCGGGCATGCGGGCGTAGCCTCAGTCCGGGATCACGTACGACTTGGGATCGAAGTCGGCCCGTTCGGGAGGCTTGGGATCCATGTCCGAGAGCACCTGCTCGAGCACGTAGGCTACCCCCAGATTGCGGTACCACTTACGGTTGCTCGGCACGACGTACCAAGGCGCGTGCTCGGTGCTGCAGCGGGTCAGCGCGTCCTCGTAGGCCGCCATGTAGTCGTCCCAATGCGCCCGCGCGACGAGGTCGTTCGGGTCGAACTTCCAGCGCTTCTCCGGCTTATTCAGCCGCTCCATGAGGCGCCGCTTCTGCTCTTCGCGCGAGATGTGGAGGAAGAACTTCACCACGCGCGTGCCCGAATCAGCGAGCAGCGCCTCGAACGCGTTGATGTGCTCGTAGCGCTTGGACCATACCTCCGGCGACACGCTCTTCATCACGCGCGGAACGAGCACATCTTCGTAATGCGAGCGGTTGAAGAACACGATCTCGCCTTGGCGCGGGGTCTTCCGGTGCGCGCGCCAGAGGAAATCGTGGCTCGCCTCCTCCGCATTGGGCACCTTGAAGCTGACCACGGAGACGCCGCGCGAATCGAGCGGTCCCACCACGTGCCGCAGCACGCCGTCTTTTCCCGCCGTGTCCATCGCCTGCAGCACCACGAGCAGCGAGCGCCGGCCCTCGCTGTACAGGCGCTCCTGCAGCTTCGCGAGCCGCCTGATGCGCCCCTCGAGCTCGGCTGTCGCGCGCGGATCTTCCTTTCCTTCGAACGGCCCTTGCTCGTCTGCGTCGATGTGTTTAAGCGAAAGCTTCTTGTCCGGATCGACCCGCTTCACGTACTTCATCTCGCAACGTTAGCATCGTCTCGCGCGGCGCTGGGCGGCGCGTCGGCGCGCTGACGCGCTGTCGTAGCGCCCTCGCGTCAGCGCGCGCGTGCACGGGCGCGCCGGCGTCGCTGCAAGAGCGCCTGCCAGAGCGCTCGCCGGCGGCGCGACGAGCCGTCCTCGTTCGTCCGGTCCGCATCGGTCTCGCGGACGACCTCGCGCAGCCCGTCGATCGCGCGGATGCCGTCGCGTTGGTTCGACAGACGCGGGCGGCGAGCGCGCAGAGACCGAGCGTGCAGCTGGCCGACCAGCGCGCTCAAGCCCATGGCCTGCGCGATGTCGAACGGTCGCGCCGATGCTGGTATGGAGCTCTGGAACGCCCCAGCTTGACCATGCCATGGGAGCGCAAGCGCGCCCGCGCCGTGCGAGACCGGAGCGTCCGTGTTCAGGTTCGGCCCGAGCCGCGCGTCGAGCCGCGTGAGACTGCGGTAACTTCCGCTTGCTCGAGCCGCGAGCTGGGTGGCGCTCCCGTAGCCTCGAGCCACGCTCGGCACGGTTCGCTCGCTCAGCTCCTCCGATGGGGCGGGCCGGCCGCCCTGCGCGCGCGTGCTGAAGGCGACCGCGTCTGCGAGCTCATGGGGAGCAGCATCCGCCAAGGGCCGGGCCGGTGCAGCCTCCTCTGCAAGGCGAGGCGACGACGGCGCAGGCCCCGCCGCTTGCAGCAAAGACGGCGCAACATCCGCCGCAGCTCGCGGCAAGCGTGGCGCCGCGCTCTCCGGAGGCCGTGCGCCCTGCCCGCCTGCGGGGTCGCCCGGAGGCGGCCGCCCGCGCAAACTCGCGGCCTCCGCGCGCTCCGCCGCGCGCAACGCGAGCAGCGCGCGGGCGAAATCGTCGACTGCGTTCATCTCGGCGCCGCGCTCGCGCGCGCCCACGTACAGCAAACTCAGCACCGCGCGGTCGTTGCGCGTCAGTTGCAGCAGGGTGCGCCATGATGCGCTCGCCGGCGCGGCGCCGGTCTGACCCGGCTCCAGATCGAGCAAACGTCGCCTGAGCAGGGCGGGGCCGTCCCGCACGACCGCCGGGAGCACGGCCGCCAAGTCGGCGGCCGCGATATTCAGCGCGTCGAGTGCGCGCGCCAGCTCGCTGCGCGCCTCACGCGAGGCGAACGACACGGTCGCGTCGAGCGCCTCGGAACGCGTCGGCGACAGCGCGACGACGATCCGGCTTAGGAACTCGAAGTCCACTGTGTGCGCCGGATGCAGGTCGGGCTCGAGCAGCGCGCGCACGAAGCCGCGGTCGAGCAGCGTGTCACGAATCGCCAGGCTCGCGAGGATCGTGCGCGCGAGCGCTTCGTCGCGCGGCGTGAAGGTAGGAAGGACGAGCGGAGCTTGCCCCGCATGCGGACGCGCCAGTGGCTCACCTTCGGACGCTGGTAGGTCTTCCGCCATGGGCGCCGTGACGCCGGCGTCCGCTCGCTGCGGCTCGCGCTCCGCGACGCGCTTCGCGCGATAGGCGAACAGATCGACGACCAACCTTCGGACCTCGCCCAAGTCGATGCCCTGCACGTGGGCGAACTCGGCCGCCCACGCGAGCACGGCGCGATCGTCATCTGTCAGGATGTCGTACAGACGCAGCGCCTCTGCGAGAGGTAACGCGTCGGTGAGCGCCGTCGCGTACGCGCGCGCCGCGCTCGAGAGCGATACGCTCGTGCTGCGTGTCTGCGCGTCGGACGTAAGTTGGCCCACGCTCGCCGGGCGCACGGAGCCCAAGCGCGCCGCTTCGACCCCTTCTGCTGGCTTGATCTGCACGAACGCTCATCGGTTATCGGACGGCCACCGCCATCTCTGTAGCCGCACACGCTGGGCAGGCTCTCCGACGCCGCCTTCCAGCGAGATCAGCCAGCGCATCGCCGTGCACGACCGACCGAGCTGTCGCTGCGCGCGGGCGCCGCGGGCGCGGCCCACAGATGCTGGGCAGCGTAGGCGCGCCAGGGGCGCCAGCGCTCCGCGCGCGCCAAGAGCTCGCGCGGTGACGGGCGCCGGCCGTCGCGATCGGCCAGCGCGCGCATCAAACCGAGATCCGCGGCGGGAAACGCGTCCGGCTCGCGCAGCTGTCGCAACGCGATGTATTGGGCCGTCCACTCGCCCACGCCGCGGATCGCGCAGAGGCGCGCGATCGCCTGTTCAAGCCCCGAGCGCACGTCGAAGAGATCGGGCTCCGCCACGACCTCGGCCGCCACCGCCGACAGCGCCGCGGCGCGGCTGCGCGGCATCCCGAGCGACGCGAGATCGGCGGTCGCCAACGCCGCAGGCTCCGGGAACACGTGGCTCAAGCCCGGCTCTGGCAGCGCGAGCGGCCGCCCGTACGCGGCCACCAGCCG
>CAZYWR010001317.1:0-6607 GCA_964651185.1 uncultured Polyangiales bacterium | reverse complement strand
CGAGCGCCTGCAGCGCGCGCACCTCGAGACCTGCGTGGGCGAGCGCGCCTCGGTGCTGGTCGAGACGCGCGACGACTCCCGCCCCGATCGCTACGCCGGCCGCTCCGAGCGCCACGAGCTGGTTCACGTGGACGCTCCCCCGGGCGTCGATCCGCGCGGCAGCTTGGTCGAGGTGGAAGTGATCGAAGCGTTCAAACACTCGCTCCGGGGCCGCATGCAAGGCGCGCGCGACCTCGGCCCCCCCGCGCATACGCCATCGCGACGTCCATCGCTGCGTCTACCTGTCGTTCCCGCCTGATGTCGTTGCCGCCTCGAGTGCGCATCGCGGTCGCCTGGCTGCCCGCGATCGCTTACACGCTGTTGATTTGGTGGCTGTCGTCGCGCGCCCTCGACGTGGCGTTTCTGCGCTACGTGCCCTTTCAAGACAAGGGCGTGCACTTCCTCGAGTACGCGGCGCTCTGCTTCTTCATCGTGCATGCAGCCACGATCACTTGGGGCGACCGCCCGTGGGGCGGTGCGCTCGTGGCCGTGCTGATGACGACGGGGGCCGGTCTGCTCGACGAGGTGCATCAAGCGTTCGTTCCCGGCCGGCAGGCTGACACGCTGGACCTGCTCGCCGACGCGCTCGGGGCGTTGCTGGGCGTTCTGCTGTACGTGTGCGCCTCACGGCTGCGGCGCGCCCTGCGTCGCTCGCACGCGCTGGGCTAACTTGAGCCTTCGCGCCGCACAAGGTTCGCGACGCCCGTCGTATTCGTCATCGTAGTCGTGCGCATGCGCGTGCGTTTACGGGCAAACATGTCCGCCCTGGTCGGCGGGGTAAGATGCCCTTGTTGCCGGCTTGGTCAGATCGCGCACGCGCACGACTACGAGGACGAATACGATCACGGGCAAGGGGGGATTAGTCGACCTTGAGGATGGCGTGGAACGCCTCCTGCGGGATCTCCACCGACCCCACGGACTTCATGCGCTTCTTGCCCTCTTTTTGCTTCTCGAGCAGCTTGCGCTTGCGCGTGATGTCGCCGCCGTAGCACTTCGCGGTCACGTCTTTGCGCATCGCCTTGACGGTCTCGCGCGCCACGATCTTGCCGCCGATGGCCGCTTGGATCGCCACTTCGTACTGCTGGCGCGGCACGATCTCGCGCAGCTTCTGCGCCAGCTGGCGGCCGACGTTCTGCGCCTTCTCGCGGTGCACGATCGCGCTCAGCGCGTCGATCGGCTCGCCGTTGACCAGCATGTCGAGCTTGACCAGCGGGTTCTCGCGGTAGCCGATCAGCTCGTAGTCCATGGAGGCGTAGCCCTTGGTCGAGCTCTTGAGCTTGTCGTAGAAATCGAAGAGCACCTCGCCGAGCGGCAGCTCGTAGGTGACGATCACGCGGTCCTGCGACGCGTACTGGATGCCGATCTGCGTGCCGCGCCGCTCCTCGCACAGCTTGATCACGGCGCCCACGTAGCTGCTCGGCGTGTGGATCGAGACCTTGAAGTAAGGCTCCTCGATGCGCTCGATGTACACGGGGTCGGGCAGCTTCGAAGGGTTTTCGACCCACAGCTCCTCGCCCCTCTTCGTGACCACCCGATACACGACGCTGGGCGCGGTCGTGATGAGATCCAGGTTGTACTCGCGCTCGAGGCGCTCCTGCACGACCTCCATGTGCAAGAGGCCTAAGAAGCCGCAGCGAAAGCCGAACCCGAGCGCCGCCGACGTGTCCGGCTCGAACACGAACGCGGCGTCATTCAAGTGCAGCTTCTCCAGCGCGTCGCGGAGCTCGCCGTATTTGTCGGTGTCGGTCGGGTAGATGCCCGAGAACACCATCGGCTTGACCTCCTTGAAGCCCGCGAGCGGCTTCTCGGCGGGCTTGCGCATGTCGGTGACGGTGTCGCCGACCTTGGTGTCGTGCACCGACTTGATGCTGCACGCGACGAAGCCGACCTCGCCCGCCCCGAGCTCTTTGACCGCGCGCGGGAAGGGCGCGAACACGCCGAGCTCGTTCACCTCGTAGTCGGCCTTGGTGGCCATCATGCGGATCTTCTGGCCGACCTGCAGCGTGCCATCGACCACGCGCACCATCACCACCGCGCCGCGGTACGGATCGTACCAGCTGTCGAACACGAGCGCGCGTAATGGATCCTCGGCCGAGCCTTTGGGCGGGGGCACACGCTTCACGACTGCCTCGAGGATCTCCTGGATGCCGATGCCGGCCTTGGCGCTCGCCGGGATCGCCTCCGAGCAGTCGAGGCCGATCACCTCTTCGACCTCATGGCGCGCGCGATCCACGTCCGCGCCCGGCAGATCGATCTTGTTGAACACCGGGATGATCTCGAGGTTGTTCTCGAGCGCCAGATAGACGTTCGCGAGCGTCTGCGCCTCCACGCCCTGGCTCGCATCGACTACGAGCAGCGCGCCCTCGCAGGCGGCGAGCGATCGCGACACCTCGTACGAGAAGTCGACGTGCCCGGGGGTGTCGATCAGGTTGAGCGTGTAGGTCTTGCCGTCTTGCGCCTTGTAGGTCAGGCGCACGGATTGCGCCTTGATGGTGATCCCGCGCTCGCGCTCGAGCTCCATGTTGTCGAGGAACTGCGCCTTCGACTCGCGGTCCGAGAGCGTGCCGGTGAACTCGAGCAGCCGATCGGCGAGCGTGCTCTTGCCGTGATCGATGTGCGCGATGATGGAGAAGTTGCGGATGAGCGATGGTTCGGTCGGCATAACTCGGCCGGAGCGGGGCGCCGCGGACGGCGCGGGCGCGACGGTTGATTGTAGGACCTCGGCTCTCTACCTACGAGCGCGGGCTTCGCGAACGGCTAGTTGAGCACCACATGGCCCGGTCCCGGCGCCACGCGCCGCCCCGATCGCATCGGGGCCGCTGATGTAGATGAAGCGCGCCGATTGTCGAACGGTCCGGCAGCTCAACGCTTCTGGGCGGCCTCGCTCACGTCGAGCATCAGCTGGCCGGGGAGGTGGTCGCGGTAGCGCTCGAGCACGAGATCGATGCCCTCCCGGATGAAAACCGCGATCGGCACCTTCGTGCGCTCGTGCAGAACCTTGAGCTGCTCGTTCTGCTCCGGCGTGATGTAGATGGTCGTCGAGATTTTCTTGCGGGCCATGGCTTCGTCCCGATCCTCGTCGCGGTCGGTCCCGCCGATATCCTGCGAACGTACGTGGCACCATACGTATTGTCAACGCGCCCTGCGCCCCGGGGGAGGCACGACTGCGATCGCGGGCGCCCCAGGGGCCTCGCATCCGACCACAGCGCGGCGCTCACCCGGCCCCGAACGGCGCTTTCCAAACGAAGGCGTGCACTTTCGAGGACCCGTCACTTGCCCCCTACAGGGGTGGAAACGTAAGCTCCCCTGCGAGTCGTTCACTCAGGGGGCCGAGCTCAGTGATGCGCGAACCGCGATCGAGCCATTTCGCAGGCATGGCGACTTTAGTGCTGTTCATCGCGTGCAACCGGGGCGAGCACGGCTCCACCGCGAGGCGACGCAACGAGCCGCAGCCGCTCGTGCGCAAGGAGTGCTCGGGCGGGAGCGCCCAAAACGTCGACGTCAACAACGACGGTCGCCCAGACATCGTGCATCGCCTCAACGGCAGCAAACGTGTCTGCAGCGAGATCGACATGAACTTCGACGGCAAGCCCGATCTGCTGCGCTTCTACGAAGACGACGGCAAGACGGTCGCCTTCGAGCAGCACGACTTCGACTTCGACGGCCGCATCGACGACCAAGGCTACTTCCAGAACGGCGCGCTCGCGCGCAAAGAGCTCGACACCAACTTCGACGGACTCGTCGACACGTGGATGTGGTGCAAGGGTCCGCTCGTCGAGCGCGCCGAGCGGGCGCGGCGCAAGCCCGGCCGCGTCGACACCTGGGAGGCTTACCAAAACGGCCTGCTCGCCGAGGTGGAGTACGACGAAAACAACGACGGCGAAGTCGAGAAGTGGGACGCCTACCGACAAGGCGTGCTCTACGAAACGCGCGTCGACACCACGGGCGACGGCAAGCCAGATCGCACCGAGCGCGCGGTCGCGGGTGGCAACGAACAAGATGAGCGCGTGAGCTGCGACGGGACGGCGCTGCCGCCGCTCGCGGCGCCGCCGCCGCCCACACCAGTGAGTGCACCTGCCGCTCCCGGCGCTGTGCCCCCCGCTGCTGGCGTCGCGCCCGGCGCGTATGATGGAGCCGTGCCGCGCGGCGTAGATCTCGGACTGCGCGGTGCGGCGAAGGTCGATCCGGAGCTCGCGCGCGACATCGCGCTGGGCGTGAACCCGGATGGTGGCCCCATCCTGGGAAGAGGAGACGCGGGACGATGAAGACGGGCATGCGTACGCTTTTTTGTGCCCTGATCGTGGCGGGGATCGGCGCGGGCTGCGGCGGCAGCTCGAGCCAGAAAGCGACGAGCGCAGCGGGCTCGACGACCGCGGCGAAGGTCTCGCGCGCGGCGGCGCTGCCGACCGACGCAAAGGGCGGAGAAGGCCACTGCGCGGCCACCGGCGACCCGCGCTACGAGGTCAGCGAATACGACACTTCGGGCGACGACCTGCCCGACGTGCGCAAGGTCTTCCTGCGCATCGGCGAGGGCGCGTTGGCGCGCCTGGTCTTGGTCTGCCGCGAGTCCGACCTCAACGCCGACGGTCGCAAAGACATCGTTCGCTATTACAACGACGAGGGGAGCCCCCTGCGCGAAGAGGCCGATCGCAACTTCGACGGCAAGATGGACGAGATCACGTTCTTCCAGAACGGCCAGATCGTCCGCCAGGAGTTCGACACGCAGGGCGACGGCAAGGTCGACGCGAAAATCTTCTTCGACGCCGGCAAGCCGCTACGCGCCGAGCGCGATCTCAAGGCCCGCAGCACCGCTGAGCGCTGGCAACCCGATCGCTGGGAGTACTACGAAGACGGCCGCGTCGTGCGCATGGGCACCGACCTCGACGGCGATGGCAAGGTCGATCGCTGGGACCGCGACTCCACCTTGCGCCGCGCCCCCGACCTCGGCCCGAGCCCCGCGGCGAGCGGCCCGGCCTGAGCACGAAGTAGCTTCCGCGAACGCGCGAGCGATCGTTCGCTTGTGCGCGGGAGTAGCTTCCGCGAACGCGCGAGCGATCGTCCGCTTGTGCCGAGAAGCACTGTCCGCGACGTCCAGCCTACACAGTGCGTACGGTACACCAACGACTAGGGCTCGCGCCCGATCGCGAGCGCGCAGACCGGCATCGGTCGTGATCGCACAAACACGGCAGACGGCGCGCGGCGCGCTACGCTGCGCGGATGCCTGAGGAGCGCCTGCAGAAGATCCTCGCCCGCGGTGGCGTCGCATCGCGCCGTGCCGCGGAAGAGCTGATCACGTCGGGCCGCGTGCGCGTCAACGGCACAGTCGTGCGCGAGCTCGGCACCCGCGCCGACCCCTCGCGCGATCGCATCGAAGTCGACGGCCGCCAAGTCGCGCGCGAACAGCACGTCTACTATCTCGTCCACAAGCCGCGCGGCATGGTCACGACCCTCCGCGACCCCGAAGATCGCCCGAGCCTCACCTCGTTGCTCGCAAAGATCCCCGAACGCGTCTACCCCGTCGGCCGCCTCGACTTCCACACCAGCGGCGCCCTCCTGCTCACCAACGACGGCGACCTCGCCCAAGCGCTGCTCCACCCCTCGCGCGCCGTCCCCAAAACCTACGTCGTCAAGCTCAGCATCGAAGCCGACGAGGCCTTCCTCAGCGCCCTCGAACGCGGCGTCACCCTCGACGACGGCTACCGCACCCAACCCGCCCGCGTCGAACACCTGCGCGATGAAGACGGCAAAAGCTGGCTCCAAATCACCATCACCGAGGGCAAAAACCGCCAAATCCACCGCATGGCGGAGGCGCTCGGGGCGCGCGTGATGCGGCTTTCGCGGGTGAGCTTCGCAGGGTTGTCCACGGAGGGGCTGCGGCCTGGCGACGTACGGCCGCTCGATCGCGACGAGATCGGCCATTTGAGGCGCGAGTACCTCGGCATCACGACGGCTCCGGAACGAGCGAACGACCGATCGAAAGCGCCGCGGCGTGCCGACTCGCGCGCTGCGCATGCCGATCGGACCGACCGAGCTGGTGAACATCGAACGGCCACGCGCCCAAGCGCGCGAGCCGGCCAGCAGGAGGCGCGCGCCGAGCGCTGGGAGGCACGCGGCGCCAGCGGCGAGAGGCGGGCTTCCTCACGCGCGTCCGCAGCCGGCACCCGCCCGTTACGCCAGGGTGCGAAAGCACAGCGAAACGCCCGAACGCATGACGAAAACTCGCGCCCCACAGTTGACAGTTCCCGACCGGCGCGACATAAGAGTCGCCCAACGTGACGCGGGGTGGAGCAGTCTGGTAGCTCGTCGGGCTCATAACCCGAAGGTCGTAGGTTCAAATCCTGCCCCCGCAACCAAAGAATGCCTACGGCCGCTTCCGACTTCGGGAGCGGCCGTTCGCACTTCAGCCATCAGTGGCGCGAAGCTCAGCTCTCCGCTCAGTCGGAACGAGCCGCTGGCTTCGGTGTCGCAGGTGATGTCGCCTGTCACCGCTCGTAGCCGCTCGCGCGCGACTTCGACCGGCGCGGTCCTGAGGTCGCTCAGCGCCATGACGCGGGCGCGCACGGTCGCT
>CAZYWR010001316.1:0-2840 GCA_964651185.1 uncultured Polyangiales bacterium | reverse complement strand
CGCGCCAGCTACGCGGTGCGCTGGCCCTCGGCGTCGCCACGCTCTGGGTCGGTCTATTCGCGTTTCATGAGCTGCCGCTCGGCGCGCCGGCGCTGCGCCAGGCGTATCTCCTCTTTCCGCTGCTGATCTGGGCGGCCTTGCGCTTCGAACAGCGCGGCGCGGCCATGACCACGTTCGCCGCCTGCGCCCTGGCCGTATCAGGCACCGTGCGCGGGCTCGGACCCTTCGCGCACCCGACGCTGCACGAGGGCCTCATTCAGCTGCAGGCATTCATGGCGGTCGTCTCGGTGACCTCGCTGTTCCTGGGCGCGGTGACCGCGGAGCGGCGGCACGCACAGGCCGCCCTGCGCCGCGAGCGCAACGTGCTGCAGGCCGCCGAGCGCGAGGCGCAGCGCCATGCCGCGCGCGTGCAGTTGTTGGCGGATGCTTCGCGCGCATACGCCGAAGCCAGCGTCGACATGCGGCGCGCGATGGCGACGGTCGCCAGACAGGTCGCCCACGCGCTCGGGGACGGCTGCTCGATCGGCCTCTTGACGCCCGATCGTCAGGCGCTCGAAACGCTCGCTGTCCACCACGCCAATCCGCAGGTGCACGAGATGCTCGCCCAGCTCGGGGCCGAGCGTCAGGACCTGCGCGGCACGCTCACGGGTCGAGTCATCGAGCGTGGAAAGCCGGAGCGAATCACGGAGGCGGACCCGGAACGGATCGCCGCCGCGGTCCATCCCCGCTATCGGCCCTCGCTGGCGCGTTTCCCCGTCCACGGCCTGCTGATCGTGCCGCTGCGCGCGCACGGCAATACGATCGGCGCCATCACCGTGGCGCGCGACACGCCCGCTCGGCCGTATTCCGAAGATGACCAGGTCTTGCTGGAGGAGCTGGCCGAGCGCGCAGGACTGGCGATCGAGGGCGCTCGCCTGTTGCAGCGCACGCAGGAGGCGATCCGCGTGCGCGACGAGTTCCTCTCGATCGCTTCCCACGAGCTGCGTACGCCGCTCAGCGCGCTGATCCTGCAGCTCGCGGGGCTCCGGCGTATGTTCAGCGAAGACGCGCTGCTCTCGGGCTCGAAGCTGTCGGGCCGGCTCGAGAAGGTGACGCGCGCGGCCGAGCGCCTGAGCAAGCTGGTCGATAGCTTGCTCGACGTCTCGCGCATCGCCAACCGCCATTTCGACTTGCACCTCGAACCCTGCGACCTGGCGCAGATCGCGCGCGAGACCATCGAGCGCGTCGGCGACGAGGCGCGCTCCGCAAAAAGCGAGGTGCGGCTGCACGCGCAAGGCTCCGCGATCGGTCATTGGGACCGCTTGCGCATCGAACAGGTGCTGACGAACCTGCTGTCGAACGCGATCAAGTACGGGTCGGGGCGGCCCATCGAGGTGACGGTGGAGGTGAGCGGCGAGACTGCCGTGCTGAGCGTGCAAGATCAGGGGATCGGCATCGCGCGCGCGGACGCGGATCGCATCTTCCAGCGCTTCGAGCGCGCGGTTTCGGTGCGTCACTACGGCGGGCTCGGGCTCGGGCTGTACATCGCGCGTCAGATCGTGGAGGCGCACGGCGGCGTCATCCGCGTGACCAGCGAGCCCGCCGCCGGCGCTACCTTCAAGATCGAGCTGCCGCAGCGGGCCGCGGCGAGCGCAGACGCGGACGAGCTCGCCGCGAGCGAGCACCTCGAGTAAGCGCCGGACGAAGCTGCAGACCGGCCGCGAGCGCGTCCGGTCCTGTCACTCACCGACCGCGGCGAACAGGGTGTTGCCTTGGCGGTTGAGCTTGAGCAGGGCGTGGCCCTTCGCGATCGCGTCCTCCACTTGCTTCTCGCTCGTGGCGGGCTTGTGGTTGACCTCTTCGATCACGTCGCCGCGATGGAGATCGGCGTGCTCGGCCGCGGAGCCGGGGACCACCTCGGCGACCACGACGCCGCCTTGGCCGTTGTAGCCGAGCCGGCGGCCGATCTCCGGGGTCATGGGCGCGAGCTCCAGGCCGCTCGAGCTCGGCTGCCTCGCGCCGCCGCGCTGCCGGTTGCCGCCGCCGAAGCGACCTGCATGCAGCTCGTGACTATCAGGGCGCTGCGCGGTGACGACCGCCAGCTTTTGCTGCTGGCCGTCGCGCAGCACGCCGAGCGTGAGCTTCTCTCCGACCGGATACTGCAGAATGTAGCGCTGCAGGTCCTTGCCCTCTTTGACTTCACGGCCCTGCACGTCGAGCACGATGTCGCCCGAGCGCACGCCGCCCTTGGCTGCAGGGCCGCCGGGTGAGACTTCGGTGATCAGCGCGCCGCGCGTGCGTTGCACGCCGAAGCTCGACGCCAACTCGGGCGTCAGCTCTTGGTAGCTCACGCCGAGCCACGCGCGCGAGACGTCGCCCTTCTGCAGCAGCTCCAGGCCGACTTTGCGCGCCAGGTTCGAGGGGATGGCGAAGCCGATGCCGCTGGCGTGGCCGATGATCATCGTGTTCACGCCCAAGACTTCGCCTTGTAGATTGACGAGCGGACCGCCGGAGTTGCCCGGGTTGATGCTGGCGTCGGTCTGCAGATAGTCCTCGATCTCGTTCGCGCCCAGGCTGCCGCGGCCTTTCGCGCTCAGCACGCCGGCGGTCACCGTGTACTCGAGGCCGAACGGAGAGCCGATCGCCACGACCCATTGGCCGACCTTGGCGGCGTCAGAATCGGCGAACTTCACGGCCGGGAGGTTCTTCGCGTCGATCTTTACGACCGCCAGATCGGTGGCCGGATCGACGCCCACGACCTTACCCGTGAACTTGCGCCCGTCTTGCAGCGACACGACGATGCGCGACGCGTTCTCGACGACATGGTTGTTGGTCAGGATCGCGCCGTCGCTGGTCAGCAC
>CAZYWR010001315.1:0-6823 GCA_964651185.1 uncultured Polyangiales bacterium | reverse complement strand
CCATCTCACACGCGCGGGTCAGGGCTCCGGCGCGCAGCGCCGATTCGTGCGCGAATGAGGCGGCATGGGCGCACACATAGCCGAGCACGTCTCGGCCGCGCTCGCGCGCCTTTGCCTCGGGCTCGAGCACCAGCGCCACCGCGAGCTCACCAAACATGGTGCCGCGGCTGTCGCGATCGAAGACCCCGAAGCCGGCCCGGTCGCTCAGCAGGCCCGCGCGCGCAGCGGACAGCGAGAGCTCTCGACAATGCGTCCAAGTGCCCGTGACCACGCATATCTGAGCCCTGCCTTGGGCCGAGAGCCGCGCGCCGAGTGCGAGCGCGGACAGGCCAGCCCCGTCCCCGTCGCTCACGGTGATCGCGAACGCCTTGGCGCCGAGCGCCAGCGCGGTCAGCGCGCCCGGCGCGCTCGGCAATGCCAGCGGAAACAGGGTCGGATTGGTGCGCTGGATACCGACTGCGAATAAGCTGCGGTCGTATTCGAGCAAGGTCTCCATATGGCCGTAGCTCGAGGCCGTGACCGTGCCGAGCGCGGTCGCCTCGAGCTGGCCCGGCTCGAACCCGGCGTCGCGCAGGGCGAGGGTCGCGGCGCAGATCTGGAGCTGGGTGTTGCGCGGATAGACGCGCATGCCCCGCACGTTCGCGTAGCGCCGAGCATCGAAGTCCGCGATGCGCGAAGCGGCGAAGCCGTCTGGACCCGGCGCATCTTCGAGCTTCGAGTGCCCCGCACGCATGGCCGCTCCGAGCGCGCCCAGATCGTCCGCGAGCGGCGTCAAGATCCCCACGCCGGTGATCGCGATCCCCGCGGGCCCCTCACTCACGGCGCCCTCTTGAGCGCGAGGCACACGTTGAAGCCGCCGAAGCCCGCGGCCAGGTTGAGACATACATTCACGGCGTGGGCGCGCCCGATTCCCGGCACGTAGTCGAGATCGAACTCGGGGTCAGGCTCGCGCCAGTTCGCGGTCGGCGGCACCGCCTGACGCTCCAATGCGAGCGCGCACGCCACGGTCTCGATCGCGCTCGCGGCGCCGTTGGTGTGGCCGATCATCGACTTGATGGAGCTTATCGGGACGTGCCGCGCGCGCTCGCCGAACGCCTTCAACATCATCTCGCTCTCGCCCGCGTCGTTGTAGGGCGTGCCCGTGCCGTGGGCGCTCACGTAATCAATCTCATCGCGTACCATGCCCGTCACGGCCAACACCTGCTCGATGGCGCGCACGAAGCCCTCGCCGTGCGGGCCCGGCGCGGTCACGTGGTGGGCGTCGTTGCTGATGCCGTAGCCTGCGATTTCGGCGCGCGCATGGGCCCCGCGCCGTTTGGCCCCTTCGAGCGACTCGAGCACCAGCGCGCCCGCCCCCTCGCCGAAGGAGACTCCATCGCGCGCGCGGTCGAACGGTCGACAGATCCCCGAAGAGAGCGCGCCCATGCGTTGAAAGCCACAGTAGATGAGGCGCGTGAAGGTATCGGCTCCCCCGACCACCATGCGCTCGACCGCGCCCTCGGCGATCAGATCGTAGGCCATGGCGATCGCGGCGTTTCCTGAGCTACAGGCGGTGGCCCCGAGCAGCACCGGTCCGCCGAGCTGGTAGCGGCGGGCGATGAGCGCTGCCAGCCGGTGGTTGTCGCTGCGCGCCAAGAAGCCGGCGTCGATCGCCACCTCGCCGTCCGTGCTTTGGCGCTCACTCAGATCCGCGACCTGGCGCTCTTCGCCCATGGTCGTAGCGAACGCGACGCCCGTCTGGGCGCGCTCCTCGGCCCCGAGCGGGAGGTCTGCATCCGCGACCGCACGTCGCGCCGCGGCCAGCCCAAGCTCGAGACAGCGCGCGCGCCGCGGGTCGGTGTCGACCTCTTCAGGCAGGCGATCCTGCGCGGGCAGGACCACCTCCGCACCGACCAGCGGGCCCATGTCGAGACAGGAGAAGCTGCGCAGCGGGGCGATGAAACAGCGCCCGGCCTGCAGGTTCTCCCAGAAAGGGTCGAGCTCCGTTCCGGCCGCCGTGACGACGCCGCAACCTGTGATCACCACGCGCCGGTGCACGGCCCTCTCCTCCCACGACGGGTCCCGATCGGTTTCAATCGCGCCGCGCCATTCAGGCGGCAATCGAAGACAACAGGCTCAAGATGTCGTTCAAGGTTTGCGCGGCTGCATAGCGCTCCTCGGGCAGCTTGACCTTGAGCACGCGCTCGAGCTCGAACGCGAGCTCCGCGGCGCGATACGAATCGACGTCCAACTCCTCGCGCAGGTTGGCGTCGGCCGAGAAGTCTGCAGAACATTCGGCAATACGAGCGATGATCTCCCTGACTGTCTGTTCCATACGAATGTTACCACCTGATTGGGTTATCGAGGCTAAGCAGAGCTAGCCACTGCGCCTTGCGCCGCTCGCTTGGCCATTACGAGTTCGGCGACCGTGTTGACTGTGCGAAAAGTCTCGGCGTTGATATCGATGGGATCCACTTGCACCTGAAACGCCTCTTCGAGAAACGCGGCGAGCGCCAGCGTCGTGAACGAGTCGAGCACGCCGGTCTTCTGCAGATCTGTGTCGTCGTCGAAGCCCCGCTCATCGCCGTTGAGCCAGGTCTCGACAATGTGGGCACGAATCCGGCTGCTGACAGCGTCTCTCATGGCTTCCTCGTGTTCTCCAGTTCGGGGGTCCAGGGCGCGAGCACGGAGCTGTCGTGATCGATCGCGGCCTGCTTGGTGCGCACCCGGTCCGTCTTGCCGTTGGATGTGCGCGGGAGCGCTGCGACGATGCGCACGTCGGCCGGGATCATGTAGCGGGGCAAGCGCGCGGCGCAGTGATTTTTGACGTCGAGCACCGACAGCGCGCCGTCGCGCGGCACGACCACGGCCACGAGCCGCTGTTCATGGGCGAAGGCGATGGCTTCTCGCACGCTCGGGTGCGCGTGCAGCGTCGCCTCGACCTCGCCGAGCTCGACCCGGTAACCGTGCACTTTCACCATGTGATCGCGGCGTCCGTGGTACATGACGTCCCCGTTCGGCACACGCGACACCAGATCGCCGGTCGGATAGGGATGCTTGGCTTTGGTACGGCGGCCGCCATCCCAGTAGCCGAGCATGACGGTCGGACCGTCCACCAAGAGCTCGCCCACCTCACCGTCCGGCAGCTCGTGACCCTGCTCGTCGACGATCGCGATCACGTCACCGCAGCTCGGCCGCCCGATCGGGATCGCGGTCGCGTCCTCGGCGGGGGGAGCCGGGAGCTCGTACGCCAAGCACACGTTCGTCTCCGTCGGACCGAACAGGTTGAAGAAGCGCGCCTGCGGGACCGCCAGCATGGTCCGGCGCAGCTGCTTCACGGGAAATACCTCCCCGGCAAAGTACACGACGCGTAAGCTCGGCGCCCCACGTTCGGCGAGTCCGCCCGTCTCGAGCATCAACGTCCACGCGGAGGGCACCGAGTACCACACGTGGATGGAGCGCTCTCGAATGAGGTCGAGCATGCGGCGGCCCTGCACGACCGTGGCCTCGTCGACGATCACGATCGTGGCGCCGCGCGAGAGTGAAGACCATACGTCGAAGACCGACAGGTCGAAATGAAACGGCGCCACGCTCGCCACGCGATCGCGCTCGCTGAGGTCGATCAGGTCGGCTGCCCAGTCGACGAACGCCAGTGCGTTGCGGTGCGAGAGCATCACGCCCTTGGGCACGCCGGTCGAGCCCGACGTGTAGAGCAGGTACGCGAGGTCGTCGGGGTTGCCCGCGCGCGGAGGGAGCGGCGCGGCAGCCTGTGCGTGCAGCTCGGACCAAGCGTGGATCTGGACGCCCGGCGGCGGCGCGGGCACGGCGCCGTCGGCCGACAAAAAGAAGTGCGCCACGGGCTCGTGTACACCGGCAGAGAGCCAGTTCTTCAGCAACTGCGGCGCGATCACGACGAGCTCGAGCCCGCAGTCTTGCGCGACGAGCTGCATGCGGGCGGGCGGCGACGCCGGGTCGAGCGGTACGTACGCGGCGCCGATACGCAGCGCGCCGAGCATCGCCGCGATGCCGCGTCCGGAGCGCGGCAGATGCACGCCGATGCGGTCGCCCTCCGCGGCGCCGGCGGCCGCAAAGGCGCGCGCAAAGCGGTTCGCCAGCGCATCGAGCTCGGCGTACGTGAACGGGCCGTCCGGCCCTTCGACGGCCGCCTTGTCCGGGGTGCGCTGGAGCGGAACTGCGAGCACATCCTCGAGGCGTCTCGTCATGGCAACCCCAACGTTCGCGCGACGATCGTGCGCTGGAGCTCCGAGCTACCCGAGAAGATCCGAGAGGGGATGGCGTCGCGCAGAAGCGCATCCACGCCGCTGCTCGGGGTCATCCCCAGGCCACCGAAGATCTGCACGGCGTCGAGGCCGGTCTGCACGGCGGCTTCCGAGATGTAGAGCTTGCTGAGCGCGACCGCCTGATCGCAGCGCTTGCCTGCGCGATGGAGCTCGCCCGCACGATAAAGCAGGAGCCGGCTCGCCTCGAGCCGCAGCTTCATATCCACGATGCGGTTCGAGATCGACTGGAAAGCGCCGATCGGACGCGCGAACTGCACGCGGCTGCGCGCGTGCTCGATACAGTGCTGAAGCACGCGATCCATCGCTCCGACGTAGTACGCGAACAAGCACGCCCGCTCCCATACCATCGACTCGCCGAACAACGCCGCGCCCGCACCTTCGGGCCCGACCCGCGCGCTCGCGGGTACCCGGCACTCTTCGAGATAGATGGTGCCCCAGGGGGAGGTACGAAGACCTGTCTTGGGAGCTTCGGGCACCACCCGCAGGCCCTCGGTGTCGCGCGGCACGAGAAAGGCTGAGATCCCGAGAAACCCGCGCTCTGGACTGGTGGCGGCGTAAAGCAGGAACAGGTCGGCCACCGGAGCATTGGTGATGAAACACTTGGTGCCATCGAGGACGTATTCGTCCCCCACGCGCCGCGCGGTCGACTTCATCGCGTACACATCGGAGCCCGCTTCCGGCTCGGTCGTGCCGTTCGCGCAGATGAGCTCCCCGGCGGTGATCGCCCGTAAGTAGCGCTCGTGGAGCTCGCTCGCCTTGGAACGCCAGATCGGTACGGCGGACGCAAACATATGGGCGCACAGGGAGAAGACTAGACCGCCGTCTTCGCAGCCTTTGCCGAGGGCCTCGACGACCAGCATGGTGTCGAGCGCGTCGAGGCCGCTCCCGCCCCAGGCCTCGGGGATGGGCAAACCCGCGAGCCCGAAAGCCGCCGCCTCGTTCCAGAGCGCCCGGTCGAACTGACCCGCGTCGTCTCGCTGACGCGCCCCCGCCGAGAGCCGCTCGCGTGCGAATTGAAGCACTGCGTCGACTCGTTCCCGCTGCGCGTCACTCAGTTCCATGCCCGACCCTTCCGCATGACGCACGGGAACGCGGCAGTGCTTCGCCGCGATACGCGGCGTAGCCCGCCGCGTGCTGGCGCCCTTTTCCGGCTATCCGCTCGGAGGCCCGGAGCCGGCGAATACGAGCTCGCTGCAGCTGGGCATGGCGCCGCCGCAGCAGAGCTGGCCCAAGGGCAACACGCCGCACCCATCGGTAGAGTCCTCCGCGGGAGCACGCCGGAGGGCGCGCTCCACGAACGCCAGTTACCGCCTTTTCGTGTGCTCCTCAAGTCCATGGACGCAGTTCACATCACTCAGTGCGCGCCGGGCGCGCGTTCATCGAGGCAAGGGCCAAGAACGTACGCAGGGGCCGCGAGCTTCTTCCCGCCGTAGCCGTCCATGCCAGCCGGTACAACCCGCGACCGCGCGCTTTGCACTGGGCAACTCCCCAAGAACAGAAGCTCCGGGCAGTGCCACGAAAGGTACAACCCCGCGACCGCGCGCTTTGCGCCCGGCAACGGTCGGCGACCCACTGCATCGAGCAGACGCCAGAGCGCTCGGCGCCACATCCCCATGACTACCGCTCCGGTTCTGAAATCGTGCTTCACGAGGACGCGATCGATCTGGCCGTAGTTCGAACTTGCGAGGCGGCAAATAGGCGGGCGGGAAGATCGCTCGCTCCACGCTCCGGCTGGCGCTTCAAAATGCGTCCTCGAGTGCGCACCTTGTGGTGAGGCATTCCTGCTGCGCAGAGGCGCTGCTGCGGTCCGGAGGCCGTCCGCCGCCTCGATCCGCCCGTCTTCTGGCTGGTCCACGCCTTGCTTTGAAGGGGTTTGCTTGGGATTTCGATGCTCTTGCGCGCTTGGACCGCGCGCTACGGCAGGAAGGAAGCGCGCGTGGATCGCGATCTCATCGCCGAGAGCTTCAAAGAGCACGCGCTGGCGGAGATCGCGCTGAAGCGGCTCATTCAGGACGAGGGCGCGCTTCGCCGAAGTGCGCGAGGCGGGCTTCGAAGCATCCGCGCCCAAAGGTTTCGCGCGGACCTTGGCCGATAGCGAACGGAAGCTCGCGCTCAAGCGCAAGCGGCGCGCCGCCTGAGCGCGAGGGCACGCGCAGCACAGAAGGGAGGGGCTCATGGTGGCTTCGAACGAAATCGGACACGACCGTCCGAACGGACACAGCAAATCGCCCGAGCAGATTCAGCTCGAGATCGCGCGTACGCGCCTGGCGATCACCGACGATCTGCTGGCGCTGACCGAGAAGTTCAGCCCGGCGCACCTGCGCGCCAGCGCGCGCGAGGTGCTGCACGATGCCGGCAGCGAGGTGCGCGAGGTCATGCGCGAGGCGAAGGATGCAGCGATAGGCTCCCTGCGCGGCGCCAAGGACCGCGCGCTCGCAGCCTTCAACGAGCGGCTGAGGGAGCTCGGCGCGCAGGCCCGGCAAGCGGGCGCGCTCACGCTGCACTTTGCCGGCCGGCACGCCCTCGCGCTCTCGTTGTTGGGC
>CAZYWR010001314.1:0-2557 GCA_964651185.1 uncultured Polyangiales bacterium | reverse complement strand
CGAAGCGCTCCACGGCCTTGAGCAGACCGATGTTGCCCTCCTGGATCAGGTCGATGAGCGGCAGGCGGCCGCGGTTGTAGCGACGCGCGATGCTCACCACCAGGCGCAGGTTGGCGGTGACGAAGCGGTTCTTGCCCTCTTGTTGCGCGACGCGCGCACGCTCGACCTGGTGGAGATAGCTCTTGAGCTGGTTCGTGATCTCCACGGCGTCGATCGAGACCACGTCGAGCTCGTCGGCGTAGACGCCGGCCAGGCGGTGCACCGCGCGATCGGACTGCTCGACGAACAGGCGATCCGTGTCCAGGATGCGCAGCTTCGCGCTCAGGTCCGCGGCGAGCTCGTCCCACTTCTCCTGCGTCTTCTTCAGCAAGCGCCCCTGCTTGTTGGCCGTGCGCGCGAGCTTGCGCATGTTCGCGATCTCGGCGGGCAGTTCGACAGGGACCTCGCCCAGCAATCGCTCGAGCACGATCGCGGTCGTCTCGAACGCGGGAGCATACGCAAACAGCGCCTTCCAGTAGCCGATCTCGAGCCGCTCGACTTCCTTGGCGGCTTCGACTTCTTGTTGCGGCGTGAGCACCGGGTGGTTCGCCATCTCGCGGAAGTAGCGGCTGAGCGTCGAATCTCCCGAGGACTTGTTCTTCATGTCCTTGAGAGCGCGCTCCATCTCGCGCTGGGCCTCCTGCAGCTGCGCCCCCGTGGGCTCCTCGAACGGCTCGAAGCTGTCTTCCGCCGTAACCGCCGCGTCCTCTACGGTCGATTCGGCTGTCGTGCTTTGCGCGTCCGACTGCTTTTCCATGCTACCGCTCCTTCGTTCGAGGACACGGCCCTGCGCCATGCCCTCTGGTTCACGTGCCAGGGGTCCCCGCGTGTCGGGGCCGATCGTCGATGCGCGCGGTCGCGCGTGCGAACAAAGCGTTCAGGCGCGCGATGTCGCGCGCGAGCAGAACCAAAACACGCGCGGCGTCGCGCGCGAGCAAAACCAAAGCATCGAGGCGCGTCATTCCGCGCTGGAGCGAGATCGGGGCAGTGCTCGGTATCGGTCGCCTCGTCGGGGGCCCGACCGGGTTTGGAACCGCGGATAGGTGGGGCTGTTCAGTAGTCGACGACAAGGCTGTGCTCGCGCGTGCGAGATCCTCTCACCTAGAGAGTGCTGGGGAACTTATATCCGAAGCGATCCGAGGCTGGGAGGCAGAAAGTGCGAAATCGTGCTCGCGAGATCGGCGGCAAAACATCGGGAAACGGTCACGAAATCGTCCGGTCGAGGAAGTGTTTCCGGCGTCGCTCGTCCACCCTGCTCTCACCGCTGTAAGTGGCCGTAGGACCCCGTTCCTTTGGCGGATTCGGCCGATTCGCGCGCCAGCTTACAGTCGCGCTACCGTGCATTCGTAGCCGGCGCCACAGGAGTGGACGAAGTCCCATGCGCGTTCGTGCGCGAAGCATCCGGCCTGCGACGTGCATGCACGTCCGGCGTGTGGATTTCGCGCGCGACTCGTGCGAAGGAGCGATCGAAATGATGCGTACGGCGGCTGCGCGGCGGTAGAACGAGGCCTGCTGTGTGCAAGCGCGCTCGCCGCGCTTCCGGGAGCCGCGTGACCGAAGAGCGTCAGCCCGCAGCCGCGGGCGTGAGACGCGGATCGCCGTCGGCGTATACGGCCACGCGTTGTCGGCGCTTCCCGAAGCGCTCGAACTTCACGACGCCGTCGATTTTGGCCCACAGCGTGAAGTCGGAGCCGACGCCGACGCCGTGGCCGGCGTGGAACACGCTGCCGACCTGACGCACCAAAATGTTGCCCGCGAGCACCTTCTGCCCAGCGAACCGCTTGACCCCGCGGAACTGGGCCTTCGAATCGCGCCCATTGCGGGAAGAGCCCTGACCTTTTTTATGTGCCATTTGCCAACTCCTTGGGGCGCAGCGCTCAGGCGCGGATGCCGGTGATCTTGAGCTCGGTGTACCACTGGCGGTGGCCGCGCTTACGGCGGTAGTTCTTGCGGCGCCGCATCTTGAACACGATGATCTTCTTGGCGCGATCTTGGGCCACGATCTCCGCCTCGACCTTCGCGCCCGCAATCAGAGGCTTGCCGAGCTTCACTTGGTCACCGCCGAGCAGCAACACTTCGCCGAAGGTGATGCTCGAGCCCACCTCGCCCGGCAGCTTTTCGACGCGAAGGATCTCGCCCTCGCTCACGCGATACTGCTTGCCGCCCGTCCGAATCACAGCGTACATGTGTCTGGTCCTTTGTGAGCGACGCACATCTTTCAGAACGTCGCGACCGTCAAAGCGCGCCATTCCGCGCGCCCGCCAACAACTTTGCCGCCTCGCTTTGGCTCGCGCGCTGCCCGTGCGTCGCTAGGCCTGCTCGACAGGGAGCCCGAGTGTAGGGCGAGAATGCGCCCGCGCAAGCGGCTCGCCATCTGCTATGACGCAGCCCGTGTCACGTCGGCCTACCCATGGACCGAGCTCGCGAGCGCGCGCTTCGACGCCCGCGCCGGTCGTCGTCAAACGTCCGCCCGAGCAACGGCGCAAGCTGCCGCCCGAACTCGAGGCATTCGCGCGCA
>CAZYWR010001313.1:0-2992 GCA_964651185.1 uncultured Polyangiales bacterium | reverse complement strand
GTGGTCGGCCAGCATCGGGATGTCGCTCGGGCGCGCGCGCAGGGGCGGCACGTCGATGCGCACGACGTTGAGCCGGTAGTAGAGGTCTTCGCGGAACCTGCCGTCTTCGACCAGCACGCGCAGGTCGCGGTTGGTGGCGGCCACGACCCGCGCGTCGACGCGGATGGTTTCGTTCCCGCCCACGCGCTCGAGCTCCCGTTCCTGCAGAAAGCGCAAGAGCTTCACCTGCACGCCGGGCGGGATCTCGCTGATCTCGTCGAGGAACAAGGTCCCGCCATCGGCCTGCTCGAAGCGGCCTTTGCGCGCGGCCTGGGCGCCGGTGAACGAGCCCTTTTCGTGTCCGAACAGCTCCGACTCCAGCACGCCTTCGGCCAGCGCCGCGCAGTTCAGGCGCACGAAGGCGCTGTCGCGGCGGCGCGAGTTCTTGTGGATGGCCGATGCGATCAGCTCCTTGCCGGTGCCGGTCTCGCCGTGGATCAGCACGGTCGCCTTGCTGCGCGCGGCTTGAATGACCCGATTGAACAGGAGCTGCATGGTGGGATGGGCGCCCACGATGCCGTCGAGCACGGGCTCCTCCTCGCGCGCCGTGGGCCGCGCCTCCGCTGCGGCCAGCTTGCGGGCGAGCTCGGGCTTTTCCATGGCGCGCTGCAGCACCACCGCGACCGAGCGCTCCCGGATGGGGTGCGCCAAGTAGCGATCGGCACCGCGGCGCAGAGCCCGCTCCAGATCGCGCTGGCCGTCGCGGGCCGGATCGGGCTCGCCCACCGCGACGATCGAGATCTGCGGCAGCTGTTCGCGCAAGCGTTGGAACAGCCCCGGTTCGAGCTCGTCGAGCGAGACCGGCGCCATGACCACGTCCGGAGCGATCTGGAGCGCAGCTCCCAGGGCGGCGTCCGCCGAGTCGGCGGTGTGCACGAGGTAGCCTTGTCGCTCGACCAACTGTACGAGCGGGGCGGAGGCCGCGGCGTTCGGATCGACGAGCAGCACCGACCCCTTGGGTGGCTCCATGATCAAGGCGAGCATACGCTGGTCGGCATCGATGTAAAGGGAATCCCCGGCCCCCAGGCGACGCAAACGCCACGTCCGCGCCCTTCGCGTGGGAGCGCGGGTGGACGCGTTCCCGGCCAGCGATCCGCATGGCTGCGGGCGCGCCATGAAGGAGCATGTCGGCGACCGGCGCCGCGGGGGCGCGCGAGAACCTACGCCAGGCCCCTTTCGTCGCTCGCCACCGCTACACTCAGGCGCGCATGGCCGTCGAAAAAGAACCGGAGCAGCCGAGCGCGATCGGCAAGTTCATTCAGACCTACAGCTCGTTCCTGTCTACCTTTGTCATCGGCGCCGCGGGCCTGGTGGCGACCTCGATCTGGCAATACCGGCAGTCCGAGATCGCGGCGCGCCAGGCCGAGTCCCAGCAGCACATCGCCACCACCCAGGCCGAGAACAACTGGCGCATCGAGCGCGCGGAGATCCTCTCGAAGAACCTGGGCGTGCTGTCGTCGGGCGGACAGGAGTCCGCCGAGCAGCGCTATGGTGTGTTGTTGTCGCTGACCCGGGGCAGCCTCATCGACGCGGAGCTCGCGGTGTCGTACGCGCTCGAGCTGGGTAAGGACAACCCGACCTATATGCGGTCGGTGCTCGCGAGCACCTCCGACAAGAGCTACGGGCGGCTCGCCAATGCGCTCGAGCTCACCTGCCAGCAACGCTTCGGCACCACGCGCGACGTGCCGATCTGTCCGACCGAAAACCGCGTGGCCCGATCGCTGGCGCTGGCCGATCTGTTCGCCGAGGACATCGACGCCGCGCGCCGGCGCGGCGAGCGCGGGCCGCTCGAGCTGTTGATCGACGAGCGCTCCGTACAGGCCTCGGCGCTCAAGCTGACGGCGCTGTTCGGCCACTACCTGGGGGACTTGTTCGAGCGGCGCCAGTTTCACGACATCGAGCAGTTCGAGCAGTTGTCCGTGGGAGGCCGGCTGATCGGTTCGCTGGTGCTCGCGGCCGACCAGCCGAACGCATTCGTGGCGGCGAGCGAAGCCGAGCAGATCGAGCAGTTTCACGCGAAGCATGCCGACTTCTTGCGCGAGTACCTGTTCGGTCGGAGCTGCGGCGGCGATTGCAAGGGCAAGCTCGTCGACATCATGCTGACGAGCTTCGCCGAGGCCCAAGGGCGCTACGATGCAGCGCTGCGCGAGCTGTTTACGCATCCGCGGGGCGAGGTGGCGATCGGGCTCGCGCGCCTCCATTCGCGGCTGCTTCAGTGTCAGGTGAACGATCTCGACGCCGCCGCCCTGCGCGACGAGGTGCTCGTCCCGGCGCTCGCGGACGCAGCGACCTCCGGCCGAGAGGGCGAGGGCAATCTGTTCGACGACCTGCTCGCGCTGCTCGCGTTGACTCCCGATCCGGGTTTCGAAGACGATCAAGCCGAGGCGCGCCGTGCCTGGGAGGCGGCGCTCGCGGGGGCACGCAAGGTGGCCGAGGAGCGCTACGACACCGCCTTCACCAAGCGGAGGCGTTCGGCGCAAGCCACGCGAAAGAATCCCCCGGCCAAGCTGAAGGACGCGATGTTCTGCACCGCAGCGGAGGTGAGCCTCGCGGATCTCGCGCTGGAGGAGTAGCCGCGCGAGCGAGGCTCGTGTGCGCGCTCACGCGAGAGAACGTGTCGCATGATGGCAAGGGTGGACAGCGCGTGTGCGCTGCGGTTAAACCCGAGACCCTCTGACACTGATCAAGCGCGCGCTGGCGCGCGAACGACAGGCCCGAGGCCGGCGCGGCGATGTGCGAGACCGCGGCGGGCTCTCCCAGTCCGCACCAGGCGTTCCCAGGTGTGCGGCTGGGAATGATTGTTTTTGAAGGTTGAGCGATGCACAGAATTTCCCCACTCCGCATCTATGGCCGGCTCGCGCGCATGAGCTGCTTGCTCGGCGCACTCGCATGCGCGTGCGCCCCTGAAAACAAGGAGGTATTGAGCGCGCAACCTTTGCCTGACGTCCCCACG
>CAZYWR010001312.1:0-2255 GCA_964651185.1 uncultured Polyangiales bacterium | reverse complement strand
GCGCCGTCGTGCACGCGCGCCAGAAACTCCTGCTGGAAGCGCACGGAGTGATCGAGCAGCTCACGAAACACGCGCCCCACGTAGAAGCCGTCTAGCCCCGCCGCCTGCCCCTCGGCCGTCAGTCGCGCGAGCTGCGCCTCTTCGCGCACCGGATCGCGCACCTTGCTGTCGCCCTTTTGGCTCTTGCGCCGCGCGACCTCCGCCACCACGCGATCGCGCTCGATCAGCGCCTGCAAAATGCCGTGGTCGATCTCGTCGAGCTCGGCGCGCAAATCGTCGAGCCCTTCCAACATCCGCGGTTCGTCGCTCTCGGCCATCCGCCTGGAAATAACAGAACTGCGCGCTGCGCGCGAGGGAACGGCTCGCGCGCAGCCGCGCATTGCGCACGGAGCTCGCGCGGCGGAGCGATCGAGCGCACATGGGCCGGCTGTTTGGCGCCCGCGCGCGAATCGAATGCAGGGCACGCCAAGCCTCGCTTGATGGGCGAGGGAAGACCCACAGCTCCGCCGGGGAGACACGCGAGGTTTGACGATTCCGGACGTCTTACCGTCCCGGCAGGGACGGCAGACGCTCTCTTTGAGCGGCTCGCGCTCCAAGGCCGCAGGCTTTGCGGAGGATGGTTACTCGTCGTCGCGCTTATAGGTTTTCTTCAAGCCGTAGGTCCGGATCTTGTGCACCAGCGTGCGCAGCGGCATGCGCAGGATCTCGGCCGCTCGGCTCTGGTTACCGCCCGCCGCCTCGAGCGCGTCCGTGAGCAGCTTCACCTCGTAGTCGCGGATGCGATCGCGAAACGGCGCGGCGCCGAGCTCCTCCGCGCCGCGCAGGGTGGCGAGCCTGTCGCGCGCCGGCGCGAAGCTCGGCGGCGGGGCCGTCGGCAACACGGCATCTGCGCTGCGCACGCGCTCGGGTAAATCCTCGGGTTCGAGCCTGCTGGTCGTGCAGATCACCGCGGCTCGCTCGATCACGTTGCGCAGCTCGCGCACGTTGCCGGGCCAGCGATAGGCGGACAGGAGCTCCAGCGTCGCAGGTGCGAGCTCACGTGCCGACGTGTTCCAGCGCTCGACCGTCTGCGCCAGAAAAGCCCGCGCGAATGGCTCGATCTCCTCCTTACGGTCGCGCAGCGGCGGCACCTTGAGCGTCATGGTGTTGAGGCGGTAATAGAGGTCGGCGCGGAAGGTGTGCGCCTCGACCATGGCCTCCAGGTCGCGATGGGTGGCGGCGACGATGCGGGTGTCGACCTCGATCTCGCGCGCGGAGCCAACCCGCGAAAAGCGCTTTGTCTCGAGGACTCGCAGGAGCGCGGCTTGGGCGGCGGGCGAGAGCTCCCCCACCTCGTCCAGAAACACGGTGCTGCCGTCGCCCTCTTCGAATACGCCCTTCTTCTGCGCATCGGCGCCGGTGAACGCGCCCTTTTCATGGCCGAACAGCGCGCTCTCGATCAGGTTGGCGGGCAGCGCCGCGCAGTTGATGACCACCATGGGCCGCTCACCGCGCGGGCTCGCGCGGTGCACGTGGCGCGCGATCACCTCTTTCCCTGTGCCGGTCTCGCCCAAAATCAGCACCGGCACGTTGTTGCTGGCGATGCGGTCGGCCAGCGCGTAGAGGCGTTGCATCGAGCTCGCCTGAACGACCGGCGCGCCCTGCTCCTCGGGCGAAACGCCGCGCCCGTGCTGGACCGGACGCGCCGCGCTCGCCGAGCGCGCGGCCGTATGCGCCTCGCTGACCAGCGCGCCCGCAGACTTCGCGGTCTCGGGATAGGTCGCAATGCCACAGCGCAAGGTTTGTCCATCCAGAAGCCGCACGATCTGCCGCGCCGCGCGCTCCGCGACTTGGCCGCTGCTCTCCGGCATCAACACCAACACACTGTAGGGCCCGTGCACGGCAACGGCGTCGACCGGGCGAAGCTCGTCGCGCACGCGCGGGGCCCAACGGCTGACATGGCGCTCGTCGATCCGCGCGCGCTCGCGCGCCGTGTGCACCTTGATCGGTTCGCTCGCCTCGAGGGCGTAATCGTGCGCGTCGACCTCGGCATCGGAAGCCCGCGCTTCAGCGTTTTCGCGCCGATCGACGCGTGCTTCGCCCCTCAGCTCGCGCGCGGGGCCGCGCCCTTCGGCGCCTTCGCGTCCCGGGCTACGCGCCTCGACCTTCGGCTCGCGCGGGACGCCGCGCGCTTCGACTCTCGGCTCGCGCGCGGAATCGCGCGCTTCGCCCCTCAGCTCGCGCGCGGAACCGCGCGCTTCGACGACTCTCGGCTC
>CAZYWR010001311.1:0-2645 GCA_964651185.1 uncultured Polyangiales bacterium | reverse complement strand
GCCGCCGCCCGCCGCGCCCCTCCCGACGCTCGGCGCCTTGCCGGCTCCGCACGTACCGCCTCCGGGAACGCCGAGCTTGGTCGTCGAGCCGGGCAGGGGCCTCACGGTCACGAGCGCCGATGGCAACAATCAGTTCAACGTCCGCGCGCGCGTTCAGATGGCGGCCAGCATGGGGAAAACCGGTGACGACACCACGGTCGAAGCCCAGATCCGCACGTTGCGCCTCTACGTCACGGGCAACGTGCTCAGGCCCGAGCTCAAGTATCTGATCCAGTTCGCGTTCGGCGCCGGGGACTTCGACAAGGACAGCGCCTCGCCGATCTTCGATGCGTACGTCGAGTACGTGAAGCTGCGCGACTTCAACGTGCGCGCCGGACAGTATTTCGTGCCCTTCGACCGCGCGCGCACGATCCGCGAGTTCGCCCTGCAGTTCGTCGATCGCCAAAGCGTCGTGCGCGAGCTCAGCCTCGATCGCGACGTCGGGCTCATGTTCTCGTCGCAGGACCTGTTCGGACTGGGCGGGCGGCTCGCCTACAACGCGTTCGTAGGCGGCGGAGACGGGCGCAATCGCATCGCGACCTCCAGCAAAGCCGGCCCGCAAAAGCCGGGCGTGTTGTTGGTAGGCCGGCTTACGCTGCGCCCCTTCGGTCCGATGGACGACGACCAAGAAGCAGACCTTACGCGCGGCCACTCGCCGCGCATGGCGCTCGGCGTGGCCGGTGGCTACAACTTCGCGAGCGATCGCGACAAGAGCACGTTCGGAAACACATACACGCTGGGCACCTTCGACTACGCGCACGCAGCGTCCGACTTGGTGTTCAAGTTCCGCGGCTTATCGCTGCTCGCAGAGATCCTTTACCGCAAGGCAAACCGCGAGTCGCACACCGGAATGGTCAGCGGTCAGATGCTGACCGAGCGCTCGCGTTCCGGCTACGGCTACTTCGTCCAGGGCGGACAGATGCTCACGCGCCGCTTCGAAGTGGTCGCGCGCTGGGAAGAGCTCAAGGGCACGGATCGTGCTCTCAAAGACGTCGCCAAGGCGTCGGGCCGCACGCTCGGAGGCGGCATCAATCTCTACGTCAACGCGCACTTCTTCAAGCTGCAGTCGGACTACTTTTACACGTTCGGCGAGCATTTTCAGCACGGCGCGCACGTCGCGCGTCTGCAGCTCGATGCGACCTTTTGAGGACCTCAGGCCATGTCCAAGTTTTCGCTCCTCATCTCTTCGTTGTCCGCGCTCACCCTGCTCGCCTGCAGCAAATCACAACCTGCAGGCGAAAAAGAGAAGCCGGCGCAACGCGTCGAGCTCTTGAACGTCTCCTACGATCCGACGCGCGAGCTCTACGAGGAGTACAACCAAGCCTTCGCGAAGTACTGGAAGAAAGAGAAGGGCCAGGACGTGACCGTGCGCCAGTCGCACGGCGGCTCCGGCAAGCAGGCGCGCGCCGTCATCGACGGGCTCGAGGCCGACGTCGTGACCCTTGCCCTCGCTTACGATATCGACGCGCTCTACGAGCAAGCCAAGCTCATCCCGCAGGGCTGGCAACAGCGCCTTCCGGAAAAGAGCGCGCCGTATACGTCGACCATCGTATTCGTCGTGCGCAAGGGCAATCCCAAGGGCATTCACGACTGGGAAGATCTGGTGAAGCCGGGAGTGGCGGTGATCACGCCCAACCCGAAGACGTCGGGCGGCGCGCGCTGGGCCTACCTCGCCGCGTGGGGCAACGCCCTCAAGCAAGGCGGCAAGGAAGAGAGCGCACGCGCATTCGTCAAGAAGCTGTACGGCAATGTCAAAGTGCTCGACTCCGGCGCGCGCGGCTCGACCACGACGTTCGTGCAGAACGGCATCGGCGACGTGCTGCTCTCGTGGGAGAACGAGGCGGCGCTGATCTTGAAAGAATCAGGCGCAGACAAATTCGAGGTGATCGCGCCCAAGCGCAGCATCCTGGCCGAGCCGCCGGTCACCGTGGTCGACAAGAACACCGAGCGCCATAAGACGACGGCGGTCGCGAAGGCGTATCTCGAGCACCTCTACAGCCCCGAAGGCCAGGAGATCGCGGCCAAGAACTACTACCGGCCGCGCTCGAGCGAAGTGGCCAAACGTTACAGCGCGAGCTTCCCGGCGATCGAGCTATTCACGATCGACGAGGTCTTCGGCGGCTGGCAAAAGGCACAGAAGGAACACTTCGCCGACAGCGCTAGCTTCGATCAAATCTACGCCGCGGCTACGCCATGAGTGAGGTCGAGGCGCGTGCTGGCGCGCGCGAATCCACATTCGCGATCGCCGGTGGACGCGCGCACAAGCGCACGAGCCTATTGCCTTTGCCACGATTGTTGCGAAGCCGGCGCGTCTTGCCGGGCCTGCTGCCGACGTTGGGCTTCACCTGGCTGTACCTCAGCGCGCTGGTGCTGATCCCCATCGCTGCCTTGGTGCTGCAGGCTGCGAGCCTATCCTGGGCCCAAGTGATCGCGATCGTGAGCGCGCCGCGTACCGCCGCCTCGCTCTGGCTGACGTTCGGGGCCTCGCTCGCGGCGGCGCTCGTGAACACCCTGATTGGCACGCTCGTGGCCTGGGTGCTCGCGCGCTACCGCTTCACGGGGCGCTCGCTGCTCGACGCGATCGTCGACCTGCCGTTCGCGCTGCC
>CAZYWR010001310.1:0-4406 GCA_964651185.1 uncultured Polyangiales bacterium | reverse complement strand
CTCCGGCGAGTTGCCGACCAGAAATCCGGTCAGCGGCCCGGCCTCGGCGCGGCCATCGGGACCTACCGCGCTCCGGATCTGACAAGCGCGGAAGCGAAAGATCCCGGTGCCGATCGGGTTCCACCAGCCATTCATCGACGCTTTCGTCTGAAACTGCTGAAAGCGGCCTTCGAAGCTGGCGTTATCGAAGTGGCGAGGGTCGTTGTTGACGGTGGAGACGTCGGCTTGGAACTGTCCTGAGAAGGTGATCTGCGGTCGATCCAGGTAGCTCATCGATGTGGGCCTCGGTCTGCCACATAACGCGCTTACGCATTCGGCCGCAATGTTTCCGCACTACGCGTGATCGATTCACGTCAGTAGGCCGTCCACCGCGCGAGGCGCCCCCGTACTGCAACACTCGTTCGAACCTGCGGGTAGCACGGCCTCGCCTGCGATGGTCTGCCGCGGGTTCGCCGCGATCAGCACCTGCGGCGGTAACCGTGCTCCTGGCGCGGCATCTGCTGTCGCGTCGGTACCGTCGGCAGCGGCAGCTGGCTGATCTCGTATTGGGCCAGGTTGTAGGCGCCCGTCGTGTCGGGCAGCGTCGGGGCGTCCTGGCGCTGGTTGAAGCGGAATGCGGTGGTAAGGTCGCCGACGGTGCGCCGCCGCCAGTCGCTGATGTTCGTCTCCTTGACGCCCGTCAGAAGCTCGAGGAAACGCAGGTGCGAGGTGTGGTCGGCCAACTCCGAGCACACCCAGCCGCCGACGGTCCAGGGCGAGACGATGATGCACGGCACGCGGAAGCCCAGCCCGATCGGGAGGCCTGCGCCGTCGACTCCCGTGGACGAAGTCTTGGTGACGAACTCGTCCGCGGTGCCAGCCGGAGGTGTGGGCGGAATGACGTGGTCGAACAGACCATCGTTCTCGTCGTACGTGATGATGAAGACGGTCTTGCGCCAAACCTCGGGATTGGCTGCGATCGCGTCGATCTTACTCGCGATGAACTGCGCCCCCGCCGCTGGGATGCGCTGCGGGTGCTCGTCGTTGGGCGTGGTCGGGAACAACCAACTGACGGTCGGCAAGCGATCATTGATGGCGTCGTACTCGAACTGTCCGGTGGGCGACGGCTGCAGGATCTGCTTGTACAGCGCAGAATTCTTGTCCGCGGCAGCCTGCTGGTACTGCGTCATCTTCGCCAGCGGCGAAAGACCGGTGTTGCTGGACGCCTCATAGTAAGCCTTGCACGAGACGCCCGCGGCGATCAGACGCTCGGGATACGTCGTCCACGAGTACACGTTGTTGGCGGCGCCATTGTCGAGCGCGGGCCCGCCGGCCTCGCCGTTGGGATCCACCGTCCCGGTCATCCACATATAGCGGTTCGGATGGGTCGGCCCCATCACGCTGCAGTGATAGTTGTCGAGGATGGTGAAGGCCTCGGCCAAAGCGAAGTGGAATGGGATGTCGCGGCGAGTAAAGTAACCCATCGTGAAAGGGCCATTCGCGTCGCCGTCGGCGGCGCGATGAGCGGGCAGCCAGTTGTCCATCTTGCCGCCGTTCCACGCCGCGTGCTGCACCTTCCACGCGTGGCTGGTGGACGGAATGGCCTGCGCCGACGTGGTCTTGCTGTCGAGGTGGTACGGCAGCAGGTAACCATCGGGGTTCAAAGCATCCGGCTGGTAAAACACAGGCCGGCCATTGGGCAATCGAGCCGCGGTCGGATCGTCGAAGCCGCGAACGCCCGAGAGCGTGCCGAAATAGTGGTCAAAGCTTCGGTTCTCCTGCATTAGCAACACCACATGCTGGATGTCGCCGAGCTTGGGCGATTTGGGCGCCGGAGCGGCCAGCGCGCGGCGGACGTTGGGCGGCATCATCATCGCAGCCGAGGCAAGCGCGCTGACAGCTGCCGCCCCTCCGAGCAGACGACGCCGAGTAATACCATCAGATTTGTTCGAGGAGTCTTCAGACATGCGTAAGCTCACCTTGTCGAGGGGAAAGTGGGAAACGAGACGCAGCACGGCGGAGTCGTGCGGCATTGCTGCCCACGACGATGGGGTCGATGAGAAACACCGCGCGAACGCAGACGGCGCGCCCGATCGGCTCGGGCATTACAGCGCTTCCCCATGTGACAAGCGTGACAGGTTGGGAATATTCAGAAGACCGCCGCTCCGGGTCCGAAACGTCTGGCAGGCGGAGTGCGTAGCTGCCATGTGACGGCGGCCGTCAGGGCGGCGAACGCAATTCGGCCGAGGCACACGACGGCCCTGAGGCAGCCGTCCGAGCTCCGCTTCGCCACGTCGCCAGACTCCACCCCCACACGTGGTGAGGGTTTCAAAAACCGATCACGGAAATCGATCGTCGATGGGCGCGAACCGCGCGCACGCGGAAACGCGCTAGCCGCGCCGACCAAGGATCGCATTCGCTGGCGGCAAATCCCACGAGCACCCGCGAGAGCGGGCCGGGCACGCCATCAGGATGACACACCTCTGTTTCCTGGCTGCCCCGAACACGGGCCAGGTTATGCGGCGCGGCGTCCATATGAAGTTCACGCGTAGAGTTTTTGCCCGATATACCGCGGCGGTCGTCGCTCTTTGGAGCGCGGGTCCGTCGCTGCGACCATGCAGCGTGCGGCGCGCCAAGGCGCAGCACAAACACATGCCGGCGCCGCCGCGCCGGCACGATCGCGGCCTGCAGCCGCCGCCACGCGGGGTGCGCTCGGTTTCGGTCATCCCCAAGCCTCTGCACCCGGAGCAGCTCGCGCGCTTCGTCGATCCGCTGCCCATCCCCGCCTTGCTGAAGCCGACCGGCACGCGCAGTGACCCGCAGAACAAGGCGCGCAAGCTGCCGCTCTACGAGGTGTCCATGAAGCAAGCCGTGGTCAAGATTCACCGCGACCTGCCTGAGACGCAGATGTTTACCTACGCGGGCAGCTTCCCCGGTCCGACCTTCGACGTGCGCGCGGGACAGCCCATCCTCGTACAGTGGAAGAACGAGCTGCCCACCGAGCACCTCTTGCCGATCGATCACAACATCTGCGGCGCCGGCGCAAAGAACCCGCCGGTGCGCACCATCGTGCACGTGCACGGCGCGCGCGTGCCGCCCGAGAGCGACGGCTATCCCGACGATTGGTACGCGCCGGGCAAAGGGGCGCTCACGCGCTATCCGAACGGGCAGGAGGCGACCACGCTCTGGTACCACGACCACGCGATGGGCATCGAGCGCCTCAACCAGTACGCCGGTCTGCTCGGCATGTACTGGGTGCGCGACGAATTCGAGGACCAACTCGCACTACCGAGCGGCCCTTACGAGCTGCCGCTGGTGCTCGCCGATCGCTTCTTCGAGCAAGATGGCAAACTCTTCTACCCGACCTCCGGCGACGACGCGGCGCCGTGGGTGCCCGAGGTGTACGGCGACGCGCTGCTGGTCAATGGCAAACTCTACCCTTACTTCGACGTCGAGCCGCGCCGCTACCGCTTCCGCGTCGTCAACGCGGCCAACGCGCGCTTTTATTACCTGTCGCTATCCAACGGTCAGACCTTTCATCAGATCGGCAGTGACCAAGGCCTGCTGTCCGCCCCGGTCACTCTGACGCAATTGACACTCGCGCCGGGCGAGCGCGCGGACGTCTTGATCGACTTCTCGCCTGCCGCAGGCCAACGCATCGTGCTGCGCAGCCAAGCGTTCGAGCTCATGCAGTTCCGCGTCGCCGACGGGCCGAGCAGCGAAGCAAAGGCCTTGCCGGCGCAGCTACGGCCCGTGCCGCCGATCCCCTCCTCGTCGGCGGTCAAGACGCGCACGCTCACGCTCAACGAGTACATGAACCCGAAGACCCATCAGATGCTGATGTTGTTGAACGGGAGCTACTGGCACGATCCCGTGACGGAGAAACCCGAGCTCGGCAGCGTCGAGATCTGGGATCTCGTGAACCTGACGGATGACACGCATCCCATCCATCTCCATCTCGTGCGCTTTCAGCTGGTCCACCATCAGCGCTTCGACATGGATGAGTACAACACCACGGGCGAGCTCATCTTGTTCGGCGAACCCGTCCCACCCGAACCGAGCGAAGCCGGCTGGAAGGACACGGTGCGCGTCGGACCCGGTTTGATCACGCGCATCATCGTACGCTTCGAAGGGTACACTGGACGCTACGTCTGGCACTGCCATGTGCTAGAGCACGCAGCGAACGAGATGATGCGCCCGTTCGAAGTAGTGCCCGCCCGGAAGAAGCGCGCATAAGACACCCACGACGCCTTCGACGCGCTCGAGGCGCACAACCTGCCTGCTGTGTGCCGCGACTCGCCCGAACTCTCGAGCGGGAGCAAGATGTTCGCGGCCAGGAAGTTGCGGTCGACGATGGCCAGCGAGTTGCCTGGGAGCTTCGGCCACAGAGTCATCGCCATCGGACGCTCGTCGGCATACGGACCGAT
>CAZYWR010001309.1:0-4953 GCA_964651185.1 uncultured Polyangiales bacterium | reverse complement strand
GCGACCGATCTCGGTGTCCAGGGCCTGAATATCGGCCTGGTAGATCGGGATGTTGGTGGCGTACGTGCCGGGCGCCGGGTTGCCGACCGCGCTGAGGTCGACGTGTTCGAGATTGGTGGGGGGAACTTCGTACGGACTGTTGCCGCCGCCGGCAGCGTGAGGTGCGTTGTACGCCTGATAGAGGAACCAGGGCTCGCCCGGCTTCGTCGACTCGTGATCGTGGATGTAGCCGATCGCGTAGTCGGTCAGCACCGTCGTCGCGTACTCGGTGGTGGCGACCGCGGGGCCGTTGATATCGAACGACGTCCAGTTGAAGTAGTCGGTGAGCGCGCCGCCGAGGATGCCGCGGTAGTTCGTGATGCCGAGATCACGCACGTGCTGCAGGATGGTCGGTACCTCCGGGAACGCCGTGCCGGGGATCGGATCGATGCTGCCGCCGCCGAGGTGGTACTTGCCGAAGAACGCTTGCTCGTAGACGGGGCTCTCCGCCGTGAGGCGATCGAACAGCGTGACGGTCGACGTGGGCAGGACGTTGCCGACGGTCGTGACGCCGGTGCGATAGCCGTATTGCCCGCTCACGATGGTTCCGCGCGTGGGCGAGCAGACGGGGCTGGCCCAGGCGTTGTCGAAGACGAGGCCGTTGTTGGCGAGCGCCTCGATGTTCGGGACTGGCACCTGCCCCTGGTCGCCCGCGAGGTTGGGGAAGAGGCTGCTCGCCTCGGCACCGTAATCGTCGGCGATGAGGAGCAGCACGTTGGGCTTGTTCGCACCTGCGTCTGCGACCCCGGCGTCTGCCGTCTGTTCGGCGTTCACGAAGGTCACCGTACGGATGGCGGTCGCCGTCGCGTCGCCGTCGGAGAGGGTCAGCGTGACATCGAACGTGCCCGGCGTCGCGCTGGTCAGCGTCGCGTTCGCGTCGATGGGGTTGTCGAGGCTCCCGCCGGTCGCGCTCCAGTAGTAGCTCAGCGGCGCGGGGAAGCCGTCCGGATCGCGGCCGACTGCAGACAGCGTGATGGAGCTGCCGACGTACGCCTTGAGCGGCGACACGCTCAACGCGTCGATGACCGGGACCAAGTTGATGTTGCCGATCACTGCGATGCTGCCGTTGCTGCTCGCGCTCGTGCCGCGCAGGTTCACCGTCACCGACGCGACGCCGCCGGCCGTGACGTCGAACTGCGCCGAGCCCGTGAACGTCGTCTTGCCGTCGGTCGAGGTCGCCGCCAGCGTGATGGTGTAGCCGGTGCCGGCGGGGATGCCGCCGATCGTCGCGCTGATGACGGGCGCGCCGCTGACGTCGATCGTACCGGTCTTCGTGAAGCCGTTCCCACTGATGCTGTACGAGACTGCGTTGATCGTCACGCCTGCCGCCGCGTTCAGATCGAGGGCGAGCGAACCGACTCTGTCGCCTTTCTCGCCACCCGCGCTTCTCGATTCACTCTCGCAACCAGCGAGCGAGCCTGTACCGAGCGCCAACGACAAGATGAGAAAAGCTCTGCCGAGTCCTCTGCCGAGCCCGGAACTACCTTGTCTGCATTTCATGGAACCTGTCCTTTTCAAGGCACCCGGGCCTGCGCACCGCAGAACTCGAGCACCAAGTCCGCTCGGCGCACAGCAGAGAACGTGCCAGGCGGGCAACGCGTATGCGCGATGATTCGGCGTTGTTGCGTGTCGATCGGCGCTGCGAAGCAGCCGGAGTACGTCGGGGCCGCCACGAGCTATCCAAGCGCCTTGTCCCGCGCGGGACGCTGCCAGGAACAGTCGTGGATGCCGCGCTCGGCGCGAAGCCGTTCGAGGATCACGAGTGCGTACAGCTACGGAGCATGCCCCAGAGGGAAGAGGCTTTCGCCCGCTAACCGGCTAGGCTGGCCGAGTCGTCGAGGCTCGGGGGCTCATGGAGCAGCGGCGGTGGAGGGTAAAAGCCGTCGATCGTGTGCTCGCCATTTGCGTGCTTGACCGTGCGCGGGTGGAACTCTTCGTCCGGCGGGATCTGCTCGCACAGGAAGTCGTGGTACTCCAAGAAGCTCGGCAGGCCCGGGACGCCCTTCAGACCCATGTCGTAAGTCCGGAAGCAGCGGACGTGCATCATGACGTGGTCGTAGCGCAAGAGTCCGAGCGCCCAAATCTGCGTGGCCGCGGTCGAGCGCTCGGCGCGCGCGACGATGCGCGCCGGCTCCGCCAAAGTAGCCTCGTACGCGGCCTTCCCGTCGAGGATGAGCTCGTGCAGCAGCATGTGGTAATGGAAGCTCGTCATCGCCGGGAGAGCGGGCTCGCCGTCGCCGAAGCGGTGTAGCGCGGTGGCTCCGCGCAGGAGCCAGGCGAAGCGCTCGAGCACGCGGTGTAGACGGTAGAGGCCTTCGACGCCGAAGCGCTCTTCGATCACGCGGGCGCGCTCGTGGATGCGGCTCCAATCGCCGCGCTCCTCGGCCAGCGCAGGCACGAGCTCGCCCCAGAAGTGCGCGACATCTTCGCTCGTGAGCTCGCTGCCCTCGAGCACCGCACGGTCGGCCGTGAGGCCGCGTTCGTACGCCGCCGTGACCTGCTGCAGCGGCCGGGCGCGCCGCTTGTAATCGACCAGGTCGGGGTGGAACAGCTCGGGTTCGGGCACGATCACGCGTTCGGGCCAGCTCGCCACCCCGATCGCCGGCACCAAGGTGCCGACGCGCCGTATGTGCCACCAGTGGCCGGTGGCGCGCAGCTCGCTCGGGCGCGTCGGCGTCATCGCCAACAAGCCCACGCGCACGAGCTTGGGCGGTGCGTCGGGAAACGGATTGTGGCCGAGCTGGCGGAGCACCTTGGGGTCGTGGGCGAGGATGCGCTGCACGAGCAGATCGATCATCGTCGCGCGCCCGGCGATCCCGTACGGCGTCGCGATCGGCAGGAGCGAGCCCACGTAGCTGCCGTTGTGGAGCCCCATGGGCACGTAGATAATCCACTGGTCGAGCCGCGCGTGGTAAGGCGCGATGAAGGGCGGCCGCGACGAGGGCATGCTCGGGATGAAGCGGTACCCGTACTGCTTCCAATGCACGCCGTCGTCGCTGCCCTCGAAGACGGGCGTGAGGCGGAGCGGGGGCTGCGCGTTCGGCGGGAACACGCCGTAGCCGTTCACCAGGCGAAACGGCGCGATCGCGCGCAGCGGCGCGAACCAGCGGAAGATGCGCGAGAACTTGCGCATCTGCTCGCGATCGACCGGGAAGAAGTCCGGCGTCCAGTTGACCCAGGAGCGCGTAAACCAGGAGGTCCCGAACACCAGATAAAACAGACTCACGAGAAACAACGCGCCCATCAGCACGTGGATCGCGAGGTCGGGCCAGGCCGTGAGCCGGCTCGACCAGGGCTCGCGCGCGAGGTCGAGGATCGAGGACTGCGTGTCGAGCAGACACACGCAAAGCAAGATGTAGCCGACGTTGAAGAACCCCCAATTCCCGGTGAAGTGGATGCCCAGCATGAGCGCCACCAAGAGCGCGCAGGCGACCAGGCGCACCGGACCGGCGAACAGGCCGAGCACCGGCGCGACTGTCTCTGCCACGAACATGAACCCCAACGCGCCGCGCAGGAACCAGGTGGGCGCGTGATGCCCATACCAGCCGAGCACGGTGGGCATCGGCATCCAGACGAAAAAGCCACGCAGGTAGAGGAAGTCGTCTTTGCCCGTGCCGACGAACTTGAGTTTCGCGAAGCCGAGCATCAGCCGCAGCACCAGCCAGCGCATCATGAATGCGACCGTGGGGAGCGGGAGCGCGCTCGCCTCGAGGCTCGGCAGCGCGTGGGTCGCGGGCAAGAAGATGGCGAGGAATCCCGCCTCTTGCAGCATTGTGTCCCAGGGGAACACCAAACCGCGCGGCTCGAGCGACAACCACAGCATCCAAGCCAGCGCGAGCGCGTACGTCGCGTAGGCACCGCCGTACATCGCGGCCACGCCGCACAGCGTGCCGATCACCGCCATCGCGCGCTGCGTGAGATCGCTGTCGTCGATCCAGAGCAAGGTGGGCTGCTCGAAGAACTTGCGCGCGCCGGGGAAGTCGCGGCGGATGCGCTCGCGCAACAGGCGCATCGGCGCCAGGCGATGCGCACCAGGCATGATCTCGTGCTGAACGAGCAAAGGCCCGAACGCGAGCACGTAGATCACGCCGAGACAACGAGGGACGAGTCCCCAGACCAGTTCTGGAGTCAAGAAACCAAGTGACATAAGCTAACCTCGCCGGGGGAGACTAACGCGAACGAGCCGGCGCGCCGAGCCAGCCTTGGAGAAAACGTCGCGGGCAGGCGTTCGCAGGCGTGGAGCCGCGCGAATTCGCGGCGCCGTCGAGCGCGCACAGGCCCGGCGTGCGCCCGGATCGCTGCGCGCGCAGGCGCGGAGCCGCGCGAATTCGCGCTGGATCGGCGGGCCGAGCCCCGTGATACGATCGGCGCCCTATGGGGAGCCCCGTTCTCGGCATCGACCTGGGCACGACCAACTCCGTCGTCGCCGTGGTCGAAGCGCGCGCATCCGCGCGCGAGCGGAATGATGTCGAAGCGCGCGCATCCGTGCGCGAGCGGAGTGATGCAGACGCGGCGACGCGCGGCAAAGTTGTGGTGCTGTCGGATGCCGAGGGCAACAAGCTGTTTCCATCGGTTGTCTCTTTTCACCCGAGCGGCAACGTGCTGGTGGGCTACCCCGCACGCGAACGACGCTTGGTCGACGCCGCCAACACCGTCTACTCGATCAAGCGCCTGATCGGCCGGCCGTTTCGCAGCGAAGAGGTGCGGCGCGCGCGCGAGCGCTTCCCGTTCGCGTTTCAGGAAGGGCCCACGGGAGGGCCGCTGGTGGTGGCACGTGGGGAGACTTACACGTTGCCCGAGATCAGCGCCTTCGTGCTGCGCGGTGTGCGGGCGCAGGCCGAGGAAGCGCTCGGGCAGCCATGCCGGCGCGCTGTCATCACCGTGCCCGCCAATTTCAATGAGCTGCAGCGCTCG
>CAZYWR010001308.1:0-4169 GCA_964651185.1 uncultured Polyangiales bacterium | reverse complement strand
CATCGGCGTCGCGATGGGCCGCTCGGGCACCGACGTCGCGCGCGAGGCGGCCACGATGGTGCTCACCGACGACGACTTCTCCTCGATCGTCGCCGCCGTGCGGGTGGGGCGGCGCATCTTCGACAATATCAAGAAGGCGATCGCGTTCATCCTCGCGGTTCACGTGCCCGTCGTTGGACTCTCGATGATTCCCGTGTTCATCGCCGGTTGGCCGCTGCTCTTGCTGCCCGTGCACATCGCCTTTCTCGAGCTGATCGTCGATCCGTCGTGCACGCTCGTCTACGAAGCCGAAGAGGAGGAGCCCGACGTGATGCGGCGTCCGCCCCGCGACCCTCGCGAGCGGCTGTTCACGCCGCGCACGACTTTGCTCGCGCTCATGCAGGGGGCGAGCGTGCTCGCCGTCTGCTTGACGGTGCTCGTACTAGCGCAGGGTCACGGACCCGAGGCCGCGCGCGGTTTGGTGTTCGCCACCCTCGTCTTGGCTTTTCTGTCGCTGGTCACCGTCAATCGCTCTTGGACGCGCTCGCTGTTCACGAGCCTGTGCGCGCCGAACGCCGCGTTCCGCTGGGTCGCAGGCGGCACGTTGAGCCTGCTCGCGGTCGTTCTGTTCGTGCCGCTCGCGCGCAGGATGTTCCACTTCGCGCCGCTCCACCCGGACGATCTGGTGTTGAGCGCGGCGGCCGGCGTCGCCAGCGTGCTCTGCTTCGAGCTGCTGAAGCGCTACGGGCATCGCGTACACGCGCGTGCGACTCGCGAGCGTTGAGCGAGCGCCCGCGGCGCTGCGCAAGCGGACCGTCCGCGGGAGTCTACGTCAGCGGGTGCCGAACGCGGACGGGCGCAGCTCGCTCTCCATGTTCTGTTGACGTTCGAGGATGGCCGCCAGCTTGTTGAGCTCCTCGGCCACGTGATCCAAGAGATCGTCGAACGCGATCAAGCCCTGCAGCACGTTTTGGCGGTTCACCACCGGTAGCCGCCGCAAGCCGTGAAGGCGCATCCGCGTCATGACCGCGTAGAGGTCTTCGCCTTCGTGGGCTACGGTCACTTGAGGAGAGCAGATGTCGTTGACCAGTGCGCGTTCCAGATAGGCCGGCTCGAGCGCGATGAGCCCGACGACGATGTCGCGGTCGGTGAGGACCCCGATCGGCACGCGGCCTTCGGCTCGCTCCTCGACGACGACGACACTGCCGACGTGGTGGTCACGCATGCGTTTTGCGACTTCGGTCACGCGTTCGTGAGCGGTCGCGAACACGACTTCTCTGTTGCAGAACTCTCCGGCTGTCAGCATGTTGGCCTCTCGCAGATCGGTCACTCGTGATGTGATATCGCAAGAACCGTGCGCGCGCGTGGCCGCGCCCAGCGCGCAGAAATTTGCGCTCATTTTTAGGGACGCGCAGGGGTCGCGTGCTGGCTTGGACGATCCGGGCTAGGCTGGTCGCTGGCGCACGGCCGCATGGGCGCGAGCCGCCGCACTGCGAGGCATGTCAGAGTACTTCCGGGTCGTCGCCGTCGACTATGACGGAACCATCACCGTAGGGCGGCGACCCAGTGAGCCCATGCTTTCGGCGATCGCGAAAGTGCGCGCTGCCGGACGCCAGCTGCTGCTCGTGACCGGTCGCATCATCGAGGATCTGCTGATCGACTTTCCCGATGCAACGCGGCACTTCGACGCGATCGTGGGCGAAAATGGCGCCGTGATCTGGCGCGCAGGGCGCCTGCGGACCGTCGCGCGGCGCGTTTCGGACAAGTTGGAGTTCGCGCTCACCAAGCAGGGGATCCCGCTACGGCGCGGCGCCGTGATCCTGGCGCTCGATGCGGCGCACGACCAAGCCGTGCTGCGGGCGAGCAAAGAGCTCGGACTGGACGTGCAGCTCGTGCGCAACCGCGAGGCGCTGATGATCTTGCCCGCTGGCGTATCCAAAGGCTCCGGTCTGCAGGAGGCCTTGGCCGAGCTGGGCATCTCGTATCACAACGCGATCGGCATCGGAGATGCGGAGAATGACCTGGCGCTGATCGAGGCCTGCGAGATCGGCGTGGCCGTCGGCAATGCGGTGCCTTCGCTCAAGGAGCGCGCCGACATCGTGCTCGACAATGACGGCACCGACGCGCTCGTGCGCTTTCTCGAGGCGAGCGTGCTGCAAGGGCTTCCCGGCGTGGAGCCCCGCCGGAGGAGCATCGAGCTCGGTCGAGCCGACGACGGCTCGATCGTGGCGCTGCCCGGTTCGCGCGTGCAGCTGTTCATCGACGGGCCCACCGGCGCGGGCAAATCTTACCTCGCTGGGCTGTTCGTGGAGCGTTTGCACAACGCAGGCTACACGGCGTGCGTGATCGACCTGGAGGGCGATCACGGCCTCTTGGGGCAGCTCCGCGGCGTGCTGACCTTGGGAGGCCGGGAGCCGCTCCCGCCGCCGGAGGAGGTCGGCCGGATCGTCCGCCATCGCTTCAGTTCCGTCATCTTGGACCTCTCGTTGCGCGAACAGGAGGTCAAGTACGCATACGCGCGCGATCTCCTCGAGCAGCTTACCAGCGTGCGGCGCGAGTGCGGCTTGCCGCACTGGATCGTCATCGAAGAGGCGCACCTCATCCCGAGCGCGTTGCTCGATCGAGCCCGCGCAGAGGGCAGCCTGTGTCTGGTCACCTATCGGCCCGACTGGCTCTCGACCACGAAGCAGAAGACGGACGTCGTCATCACGGTCGATGGCCCGGAAAAGGCACGCCTGCGCACGGCCCGCGAGCCGAACCGGACCATCCGCTTCACGCCCTATGGACGCGAAACCGCGCACGTCCGTCATCGACGCAAGTACGCCGAAGGGCGCGTGCCCTACGAACGCGGATTTACCTTTCGCGACGGGCGAGGCGGGATCGGCGCGCACGTGTCGAGCTTGGCCGAGCTGCGCACCGAGCTCGGGCGCGTCGGCGCGGACATGCTCGCCCACCACGCGGCCCAGCACGACTTTTCGCGCTGGATTCGCGACGTATTTCAGGACAAGCGGCTCGCCGCCTCGGTGCAGCGCGCGGAGCAGTCTTTCCGCATGGACCACGTGGAAGCGTTTCGATCGACGCTTCGTGAGTTCATCGAGCTGCGCTACGAGCTCGACAGTCACGGCTGAAGTCCACCTCACGCCGCGCCGGCCGCCGGCGCCGTGCGCAGAAATCGCGCGCGGTAGGCTCCGGGCGCAAGTCGTGCGCGCGCTTTGGCTGTTACGGAACTCGCCAAGGTGCGCTTCGACGCACGCGCGCATTGTTGTGAGTGCGCAGCGCTCGGCGCAGGTCGCGCTGGGGCGTGACCTGCGCGCAGGCACGTAGGTTGCTTTGCCTTTCAGGCGAGTGAACCAATGGCAAGTATGGAAAACCCGCTCGTCGCGCCTCCCGTCCCCGTCCCCGCGCCGGCCTTGGCCCGCTCCGGGTATGGTCGCGCGCTCGGCTGGGCGGCTGTGATCGCGATCTTACTCGGCGCGGCCGCGGGAGCATGGCGTTATGCTCGCGCGCACCGTGCTCCAGCCATTCGCTTTCAGACCGTCGCGGTCGATCGCGGCCCGATCTCCTCGAGGGTCAGCGCGAACGGGACCGTGTCGGCCTTGGTGACGGTGCTGGTCGGCAGTCAAGTGTCGGGAAGGGTCTCCGCGCTGTACGCAGACTACAACTCGGTCGTGACCAAGGATCAGGTGATCGCCGAGCTGGATCCGCAGCTGTTCGCGGCCGCGCTCGAGCAGGCCGAGGCGAACCTGGCGGTCGCGCAGGCGAACGTGGAGCGGGCCAAGGTGCAGGCCATCGATCTCGACCGTCAGGCGGCTCGCGCGAGGATGCTGGGGGCCAGGAAGATGATCGCCCAAGCAGACGTCGACACTGCCGACGCCAATGCCGCTGCGGGCCACGCAGAAGTCACGGCCGCCGAGGCGAGCGTGCATCAGGCCGCGGCCGCGCGACACCAAGCGTCCGTGAACCTCAAGTACACGACCATCCGTTCGCCGATCGACGGCGTCGTGATCTCACGCGCCGTCGATGTCGGCCAGACCGTCGCCGCGTCGCTGCAGGCGCCCACGCTGTTCACGATCGCGCAGGACCTCACGCAGATGCAGGTCGACACCAACGTCGCCGAGAGCGACGTCGGCAAGATTCGGGCAGGCATGACGGTGACCTTCACCGTGGATGCATACCCGGCCCGGCGTTTC
>CAZYWR010001307.1:0-2600 GCA_964651185.1 uncultured Polyangiales bacterium | reverse complement strand
GAGCCGCGCGCTCGCGCGCGGCTGCTCGCCCGCTACGCCGGCCAGCGCTGAGGAACCTTCGTCGACGATGACCGTGCACGAGCGCCCCAAGTACGCTCAGGCAGCCCGCGCGCTCTTGCGCGACAGCCTGCTGCAGGCCGCCTCTGACTTGCTGACAGAGTATAGCTGGGCGGACATCACCATGGCCGCGATCGCGGTGCGCGCAGGCGTCAGCCGGCAGACACTCTACAACGAGTTCGGCTCGCGCGAGGAGTTCGCACAGGCGTTCGCGGCGCGCGAGGCGGACCTGTTCTTGCGCGCGGTCGAGCAGACGATTGCAGCGCATCCAGACGACCCGCGCGGCGCGTTCGAGGCGGCGCTCGCGGGCTTTCTACGCGCGGCGTCCGAGAGCCCGCTCGTGCAGGCCATCGCTCGGCGCGACCCGCGCGCAGACGATTTGCTCGCCCTGTTCACGACGCGCGGCGGGCCGATCGTCGCTGCAGCCACCGAACGGCTCGCACTCGCCGTAGAACGGCAGTGGCGCGGCGCGGATCGCCAGGCGCTGCGCATCGCAGCGGAGTGCCTGGTGCGGCTCGCGATCAGCCACGCTAGCTTGCCCACGACCTCGAGCGAGCAGGCGGCGAGCTCGATCGCGAACCTGTTCGCGCCCGTGGTCGCGCTGGTGCTCGGAGGGACCACGAAGGCTGAGTAGCGACGGTGCGCCTCCTGCGCGCCGCTCACCACGCACGGGCTCCGTCCTGCCTACCAGCTCGTGTAAGGCAGTCGCTCCTTCACGGCGCGCACCGCGTCGGGCGCCTGGAGCAGCTGGGCGATGGGGTCCCACTCGCCGCGCACGAGCGCATCGCGCGCGCTCGCCTTGAGCTGACCCGCGTACGTGCGGCCGCCCGCGTGCACCTCCAGCCGCTCGACATCGACCGTCAGCTCGAGCCCGGGGTCACGTTCGATCGCACGCGCGAGCTGCTCGATGTCCGCGCGCGCCAGGCTCAAGCAAGGGATGCCGAGCGTGGTCGCGTTGCCGAAGAAGATCTCGGCGAAGCTCTCGCCCAGTACGGCGCGAAAGCCGGCCTTGTGGATCGACTGCGGCGCGTGCTCGCGCGAGCTGCCGCAGCCGAAGTTTTTGCCAGTGAGCAGCACGCTCGCGCCCTGAAAGCGCGGATCGTTCAACGGATGCGGCTTGGGAGCGCCGTCGCGCGTGTACCGCGCGTCGTAGAACAGCGCGGGCCCGAGCCCGTCGAACGTGACGCTGACCAGAAAACGCGCCGGCACGATTTGATCCGTATCGACGTCGTCGCCAGGCACGTACACGCCGCGCCCCACCACCTGCTTGATCTCAGCGAGCGCCATGGCTCTCCTCCGTCAGCTCGAACACCTCGCGCGCATCCGCGAGCGAACCAGCGATCGCGGCCGCCGCGACCATCACGGGGCTCATCAACACGGTGCGGCCTTCGGGGCTGCCCATGCGACCCTTGAAATTGCGGTTCGACGAGCTCGCGCACAGCTGATCGCCGACCAGCTTGTCCGGATTCATGCCCAGGCACATCGAGCAGCCGGGCTCGCGCCATTCGAAGCCCGCCTGCTTGAACACCTGGTCGAGCCCCTCGGCTTCGGCCGCCTCTTTCACGCGCTGCGAGCCCGGCACCACCAGCGCCTTCACGCCGTGCGCGACGCGTTTGCCGCGCACGTGGCGGGCCACTTCGCGCAGATCCGAGAGCCGGCTGTTGGTGCAGCTGCCGATGAAGGTGACGTCGACCTTCTGACCCTTGATCGGCTTGCCGCCATCGAGCTTCATGTACTTGAGCGCGTCGAGCACGGGCGCGCGCTCGCCCTCGGGCAGCGCTTCGGGCGCGGGCACCGGCTCGTCGATGGCGACCACCTGCCCCGGATTCACGCCCCAGGTGACGCTCGGTGCGATGTCGCGCGCGTCGATGCGCACGACGTCGTCATAGGCCGCGTCGGCGTCGGACGCGATGGAGCGCCAATACGCGAGCGCGCGCTCCCAGTCGGCGGCCTTCGGCGCGAACGGCCGCCCTCGCAGGTAAGCGAACGTGGTCTCGTCCGGATTGACGTAGCCGACGCGCGCGCCGCCCTCGATCGACATGTTGCAGAGCGTCATGCGCTCCTCCATCGACATCGATGCGATCGTGCTGCCCGCGAACTCGTACGCGAACCCGGTCCCGCCGTTCACGCCGAGCTTGCGGATGATGTGCAGGATGACGTCTTTCGCGTACACACCCGCGCCGAGCGCGCCGTCGACCTCGATGCGCCGCACCAACAGCTTTGCCATCGCCAAGGTCTGCGTGCTGAGCACGTCGCGCACCTGGCTCGTGCCGATGCCGAACGCGACCGCACCGAGCGCGCCGTGCGTCGATGTGTGCGAATCGCCGCAGCACACCGTCATGCCCGGCTGCGTGAGCCCCTGCTCGGGACCGACCACGTGCACGATGCCCTGATCGCCGCTGTGTTCGTGGAAGAAGCGAATCCCGAAGCGCTTGCAGCTCTCCATCAGCTCCACCGTCATCTGTTCGGCCAAGCTGTCGCGGAAGGGCCGCAGGCGCGTGTCGGTCGGGATGATGTGATCGACCGTCGCGAAGGTGCGCTCG
>CAZYWR010001306.1:0-8966 GCA_964651185.1 uncultured Polyangiales bacterium | reverse complement strand
CGGACCGCGATGCGGCCGGCGCGCCAGGCGGCGACGCTGGCGCATTCGACGCGAATGCGTGGTGGGACGGCGCCGCAGATGCGCACGCCCCGGGCGACGCGGCGAGCATCGATGGAGCCGCACCTGGATGTCCCGATTGCTGCCCGGACGGCTTTGCGCGCGGCGAGGCGGGCAGCGCGGCCGAGAAGATTGCGGCGCTTCACCCTTCGCCCGAAGGCGTGGCCGTATGCCCTGGGGGCGAAGTGTTCGTGGCCCTCGATGGGGCGGGCGAGATTTGGCACGTGCCGCTCGCGGGTGGCGCGCCGGAGCGTTGGGCAGCGCTCGGCGATTGGCGCTCCGTCGGCCTCGCCTGCGACGAACGCGGCCGCTTGTTCGCGGCCATCTTCGCCAGCCGGAGCGGCGCCGATGCTCCTGTCACCGTGCTGATGGTCGATGAGAAAGACGGCGAGCCCGTGGCCATGCCGCAACCGACTGACGGCGGGCCCATGCAGGCGCTCAACGACATCGTCGCGGTGCCTGGCGTCGGCGTCTTCGCCAGCGATTCGCTCGCCGACACGATCGTCCACGTACGCGAGACGGCGCCCGGCTCGTTCGAGACGCACATCGTGGCCCGCGACGTGAGCCTCGCCAACGGCCTCGCCTATCGCGCGTCGACGCGCGAGCTGTTCGCCGTCGCCAGCGGCGCCTACACCGTGTTCGCGTTTCACGTGGCCGCGGATGGGTCGCTCAGCGATCGGCGCGAGGTGCCGGTGCCGAGCGTCCTGCTGTTCGAGGACGGCGTGGGCGTCGACGAGACCGGCGAGGTGTACGTCGTGGACTATCTCGGAGGCGCGGTCGTGCGAGCCTCGGACGGCGGCACGGTGGCCGAGCTTCCGACGCCGGCGAGCGTGGCCTTCCGCGGCGGCACGATGTTCATCACCAGCTACAACGTGCTCGATCAACAGGCCGACGGCGCGCTCTACGCGATCGAGCTCGGCGTGTGCGGCGGCGCGTGAGCGCGATCGTGGGGTCGCGATCGTGGGACGATCGGAGCGGCTACCTGACGGAGCGGTCGCGCACCGCCGGCGCGCGCAGGGTCGATGCGGTGTGCGGGGCCGGCAGCGAGCGCAAGGTCGCTGCCGGCGTGCTCGCGATGTACTCCTGCGGCGAGCGGCCGGTCCAGCGCCGGAACGCGCGCGCGAAAGCCGTCGCGTCCGAGTAGCCGAGCTGCTGTGCGAGCGCGCTGATGCGCGGCTGACCCGACCTCAACAGCGCCAGCGCCCGCTCGCGGCGCAGTCCGTCGACCAGCTCGCGGTAGGAGGTCTGCGCCGCGGCCAGCCGGCGCCGCAACGTCCGATCACTCATGCCGCAGCGCGCCGCGACCTCGCCGAGCTCGAGGATGCCGGCGGCCAGGGTGCGCTCCACCTCGGCCCGAACCCGATCGAGCCAGCTCGTGGTCTCAGGCAGCGTCTTCGTGATCTCGGTCGCGCGCTCCTCCAGGATGCGCAGGAGCTGCGGATCGCTCTGCGCAAACGGCATGAGCAGCGGCGGCTCCGCGTAGATCAGCGAGGTGCACGGCGCCATGAACGCGACCGGCGCGGCAAAGAAGCGACGATAGCGCGCGGCGTCGTGCGGACGCGCGCGCGCCAGCTGCACGGCCAGGGGCAAGGCTCGACCGCAGGACAGCTCACGCAAGACGTGCACCCCGACCGCGGCCGTGAAGTCGGCCGCTTCGGGCTCGAAGGAGCGCTCGCCGGACAGGCGAAAGCGCAGGATCACCTGGCCGCACGCGCGCTCGAGCGCGAAGTCCGCGGTATCCCCGAGCACGCGCGCGTAGCGCGCGACGAGCTCCAGCGCGCCGAGCGGGTGGAGCGCGTTGCGCGCGAGGTAGCCGATCAGGTCCGCGTCGCCGAGCGCGAACTGCTCGGCGGCGCGCAAGCCGAGCTCGCGATCGCCCGTGAGCGCGACCAAGCTGCGCACGAGCGCGCGGCCCTGAGCTTGCGAAAGGCGCGTTCCAGGAGCGATCAGCTGCGCCTCGCTCAGACCGAGCGCGCTCAACGTTCGCGTCAGGTCGAGCCCGTGCTGCCGGGCGGCCTCGAGCCAGGGGCGATAGAGCGATCCGATGGCCACGACTTCCTCTGCGCTAGGCGCTGGTTTTCGCACTCGGCAGGCCGCGCGCGCAAGCTCCGCGGCGCGGGCCCGCACGCGGCCTCGCTATTTGCGGGCCGGCGCACGAAGTCGCCAGAGGTGATCGAGCACGGCGAGCGGACCTCGGCCCGGCGTGGAGGCGTGGCGCAGCGCGCCGTGGACGTACGCGACCGCGTCTTCGCACGCGTCGCGCGCCGTCCGACCGAGCGCTAGCTCGGCGGCGATCGCCGAGGCGAGCGTGCAGCCGGTGCCGTGTCCTTCGCGCGCGAGTCGCTCGTGCCGAAACGCGGCGCGCGAGGCACCCTCGCCATAGTAGTCGACCAGCACGTCTGCCTGCCCATTCGAAGCAGGCATGTGGCCGCCCTTGAGCAGCACGGACTGCGGCCCGAGCGCGAGCAGCGCATCGAGCGCGGCCGCCGCCGTGCCGTCGTCACAGATGCGTACGCCGAGTAGGCGCTCCGCTTCGGGCAGGTTCGGGGTCAACACAGTCGCGCGCGGGATGAGGCGCGCACGGAGCGCGGTCAGCGCATCCGGGTCGAGCAGGCTCGCGCCCGAGCTCGCGATCATCACGGGGTCGAGCACGACGTGCACGGCGCGATGGCGCTCCAACGCATCTGCGACCGCGTGCACCACCGCCGCGTGCGCGAGCATCCCGAGCTTCACGGCGACCACGCGAAAGTCTGCAAACAAGGCGTCGATTTGCGCCTCCAGGAAGTCCGGCGGCGGCACGTGCACGGCGCGCACGCCGCGCGTGTTTTGCGCGGTGAGCGCCGCGATCGCCGAGAGGCCGTGGACGCCGTAGGCCGCAAATGTCTTGAGATCGGCCTGCACGCCGGCGCCCCCGCCCGAGTCCGATCCCGCGATCGTCAACACGCACGGCTCGCTTGTGCTCATGATGCTCTCCTCGAGGACGATTGTGGAACGTCCGAGAACCGGCCGTCGCGCCCGCCTGCGGCGAGCCTTTATTCCGCGAGCAGCGCGTCGCCCTGGCGGAGCAGCGGCGGGGGCGTGCAGCTCGCACAGCCTGCGCACAGCGTGCGCGCTACGAGCGAGAACAGGGCCGCGTGCGCGAGCGCCGGCGGCGCATGCGGCGGGAGCGCCAGCCCGCGCGCAAAGCCCTGCCGGATCAGCTCCTCGAGCCGATCCGGTGCGCGCGACAGCACGTGCACAGGGACATCGAAGCTCGCGTCCGAGCGCGAGATCACGGGCGGCTGGTGATCGCCTAGCACGATCACCAACGCGTCCTCGGCGCGGCGCGCCAAGTATCGTGCGATCAGCCGCAGGTCATACGTGATGGTCGCTTGGTAGCCGCTGCGCCTGGCCGTGTCGAAGTGGCCTAGATACGTGTCGCGCCCCTCGGGCAAATGGCCGTAGCGGCGCAAGCGCGTGATCACCGCGCGCGCGTCCGAGGTCGTCTCAGTCGGTGCGGCAGAACCAGCCGGTGCGTCGAGCGTGGTCGTGAGCTCAGGCACGTCTCGCCAAGGCGCGTGCGAGCTCACCATGTGGAAGTCGAGAAACACGGGACGCGTGTGCGTGCGCAGCACGCGCTGTTCCGCCACGGCCAGGCTGAACTGATCGGGCACGATGCCCCAACCGATGTGCGGACCGCGGTAGCCGAGCTGCTCGAAGGTCAGGAGCCTCGTGAAGCCGTAGCGGTTGACCACGTACGCGCCCGGGCGGTTGCGATCGGCAGGCGCGAGCAGCACCGTCTCGTAGCCCTGACGGTTGAGAAAGCCGACCAGGTTGCGCGGGCGCAGGGACACCACGTGCTGGAACACGGCCTCGTAGTGGATCGGCGTGCCCATCAGCATCGCGCCCTCGGCGATCCAAGAACGTCCCCCGCTGATGGGCGCCGCGCTGAACGCGCTCACCGCGTGCCAGCCCGCACGCGAGAGCTCGGTCGAGAGCTCGGCCAGAAGCGCAGCGTGCGCCGGGCTCGTCTCGGGCTCGACCGACAACACCCGCCCGTAGCTCTCCACGATGAACAGCAGCACGTCGGGCCGATCACACAGGGCGAGCTGGTCGTAGGCGGCGTACGGCGAGCGCTCTAGCCCGCGCTGCACGGAGCGGTACACGGCGCGCGAGCGCGCCACGTTGTCGATCAGCGCGGGCGTCCACCAGCGCACCGGCGGATCGGGCTCAGCGCGCAGCGCCACGCTGGCCGCGAGGAGCGCGCCCCAAAGCACCGCGGCCACGACCTTCGTGCGCGCGCGCCGGCCTGGCTGCCAAAGCGCGCGCCCGCGCGCGAACAGCCAACGCGCGAGCCTGGCGACGAGCCAGGCCCCGATGGCGATGCCGAGCAAGACGAGCGCCGTCAGCCAGCTCATGAGATCGCCGATCAGCACTCCCAGGTGCCGGGCCATGAACCACTGGTCGTAGAGCAGCGGCTCGTCGTGCAGCAGCAGAAGACAGATCCAAAAATCGATGCGCAGCACGATCAGCACCCCGAGCGCCGTCCACAGCGCAGCGGCGAGCGCGCGGCTGCGGAGCCAGGCCTCGTTCAGCGCCCACGCGGTGATCAGCAACGGCGGCTCGAGCGAGCAGCGCAGCGCCGACAGATGGGGCACGGTGGATTGCACCGCTCGGGGCAGCTCGAACAGGAGCCAGAGCGCGCAGAGCGCGAGCCACGGGCCGAGCTCGCGCCCGCCTCGGCGCGCGAGTTCGCGCAGACGCGCGCGGCCGCGCAGCCGTGTTTCCGGTGCGATCGCGCGCCCCGCCGCGCTCGCGTCGTTCTCGTCTGGATCTCTCGCCCTCAGCACGCAAATATCTCCTTGGGGCGTTGTACTCTGGACGGGAGGTTTCGTGCGCCAGCCGATGTTCTCTTCGTTAGAAGCGAAAGCTGCGAGTGCTTCCGTCGCCGTCGAGGTGCCCGGCGCCTGGCAGCTCTTGTGCATGCTCGCCGAGCGCGCGCGCGCCGGCGCGCCGGTCTGTAGTCGCGCCGCCTTCGCGTGGCACGCGGGCGGCTGGATCGAGACGCGAGCCCGGTCGCGCGACTCGCACGGCGAGCACGCGCCCGCCGAGCCCGGAGTGGCGATCGATCCCGAGGGCGGACACGTGACGCTGAGCGCAGCCGCCAGCGCCGAAGCGCGAACACTGCTCGAGCTGTTCACGCCGTTGGTGGTGGGCGCGCGGGCGGCGGCGCTCGTGATCGGCCACTTGGGGCAGAGCCTCGACGGGCGCGTCGCCACGCCCACCGGGGTCTCGCAGTTCATCACCGGGCCGGAAGACCTCGTCCACACGCATCGCCTGCGCGCGCTGTTCGACGCGGTGGTCGTGGGCGTGCGCACGGTCCAGCTCGACGACCCGCAACTCACGACGCGCCTCGTGCCGGGCGCCCACCCGACGCGCGTGATCCTCGACCCGCAAGGAAAGCTCGACGGCGGCTACAAGGTGCTCGAAGACGCCGCCGCGCCGACGCTCGTGTGCGTCGACGGCGAGTGTCTGCCGAGCGTGCGCCGGCGCGGCCACGTGGAGTGGCTCGGCGTCGCCTGCCGCGAGCGGCGTTTCGCGCCCGAGGAGCTCATCGCAGCGCTTCGCGCGCGCGGGCTCGCACGTATCTTCATCGAGGGAGGCGGGGTGACCGTCTCGCGCTTCCTCGCCGCCCGCGCGCTCGATCGATTGCACGTCGGCATCGCGCCCATGATCTTGGGCTCGGGTGCGCCGGCCTTTGCGCTGCCTCCGATCGATCGGCTCGACGAAGCGCTCAGCTTGCGCTGCCGTCATTTCACGCTCGGGAACGACGTGCTCTTCGACTGCGAGCTGACGCCGGACGCGCCCGCCGCGCGATGAGCCCCCAGGCGCCGCAGCTGTGGTGCAGCCGGTTCGGACGAAGCGCGCAGCCTCGGTGGAGGCCATCATCAGAGGGTCATCGTCCTTCCTCGACACCGGCCTCGCATAATTGCTTGCGCGGAGCGATGAGTGTGCCGAGCCAGGAGCAGCTCCCGATCCACCAGATCGGCACGAGTGGAATCAGGTAGCGGGCCACCGCAGAGCTGAGACTGTAGACCGCCAAGGACAGCGAGAAGAACAGACCGAGCGGCCACCAGTCTTCTGGAGGACGAATACGGCGCCGCCAGGCGAACGCCCCGAGGAACGCTGTCCAGCCGAGCCAAGGCAGATCGACGCCCGTGTAGACGTTCCAGAAGGGCGTGCCCCGGACGGAGGTAGGCACGTCCAAGAACATTCTCGGCACGTTGGCGCACCAATTGCGGACGAACTTGAGCGGATGTTCGCGGACGTTTCGCAAGGCCGCGCGCATGAGGGCGTCGGAGGCTTCGGGGGTGGAGATGTTGAACAGCTGTTCTTCGAACGAGACGCTCGGATCGCGCGCCACGCCGCTTATCTGATCCATGATCGCCTTGTGATGGGCGCGGAGCATCGGGTCGCGCTCGACCCAGCCGTGGTGATACCAATCCCCCCACTCCTCGGCGTACGGCGAGGTGAGCCAGTAAAAGCTGTTCGGTCCGGCGCTCGACCAATACAGCCAACGGCCAGTCAGGTTGTGCGTGTACGCGAGGTAGGGAAGGCACAAGAGCAACGCGAGCGCCGCCTGCAGGAACGAGGAGCGCCACAGTCGCTCATGACGGCGCCGCAGCCACAGCACCAGCAGCGGAGCGAGCGAAAGCATCAGCACCACGCCGAACACGACTTTGGTCAGACAGAGCAGCGCCAGCAGCGATGCAGCGACCAGGCGCTGCACCAAGTCGTTCTGCGCCCGCAGACTGTGCTCGATCCACGCAGCGACCAGGAAGAAACAGAACACCTCCGTCTGCGCCAGCGCGAGGTGTTTGTACAGCGGCAGGTAAAGGCCGAGCGCGATCAAGGCGCCCAGCGCCCAGCGCGGCCTGAGGCGCGCGCGCAAGGTCAGCCAAGCGTACGACATCGCGGCGGCGTGCCAGACCGCGTTCGCGTAGCGAGCGCCATCCACCCACCCGAGCTTCACGAACGGCACGAGCACGAGCGGATAGCCGGGGCCGTTCCAGAGAAAGATGCGCGGTCGCGGCGAGAAGAAGCCGTGCAGCAGATTTTCGGCGTAGTAGATGTAGCGCCACTCGTCCTCGCGCGGCGCGTGGGGCAAGCTGCGCGCGACCCAGTAGAGATCGAACAGAAAGAACGCGGCGAAGATGCTCAGGGTGGCGAGCGCCGTCGTCCTCGTGTCAGGGCAGGACGGGAGCGAAGTTGTCGCGCTCGACCGCGCTGGTTGCTCACTCGTGAGCTCAGTAAGGCTGTTCATGGACGGATCTGCTCCAGCGCGCGGCGTGCGTTCGCCGCCGCGGCGCGCCAGCTGGGAATCCGCCGCTGCGCCTCCCAGCATGCCTCCGCCAATCGGTAGCGCTCCGACTCGTCATCGATGAGCCGCGCTACGTTGCGCCCGAGCACAGCGCGATCGCCGATCGGCCCGACCAACCCGAGCGCTCCGTGACCGAGCATCAGAGCGGCAGCCCCCGCTCCGTAGCTCACCGCAGGTACGCTCGCGGCCGTCGCTTCGAGCAGCACGAGCGGGTGATTCTCGTCGTAGCTCGGCATCACGAGCAGATCCGAGGCGATGACGAGGCGCCGCACGTCTTCCGGGGGCATCTGCCCGACGAAGGAGATCCCCTCGAACTCCGTCGCCAGCTCGCGGACGCGCTCGGCGTAGCGCGCATCCGCGCTCAGGCTACCGATCACCGTCCAGCGGAAGCCTGTGCGCGGCCTTGCTAGGCGAAGGGCCTCGAGCACGTCGCGAAAGCCTTTGCGCGGCGTCAGCGCGCCGACCGAGACCAGCGAGCAGGGACCGCTCCGGCGACGCGGCGGGGCGCGCCATGCATCGTCGATGCCCGGCTCGCAGATCGCGACGTCGATGCCGTCCCCGCGCAACATCTCTGCGTAATGGCTCCCGGGAACGATCACCAGCCCCACCCGCTCTAGCGTCTCGAGCTCGAACGGGGTGGGTCGCCGGCACGGCGCCCAGCCGCTCTCGGCCGCGGCGATCATAGAAGGAAAGGAGTGCATCATGAACGCCAGTCGAACGCCTCGCTCAGGGAGCGCGAGAAAGGGGGCGACCGTCTGTTCGGAGAGCCAGAGGCTGTCGGCGATCACGAGCCCGCGGTCGATCTGCCTGAGCCCCTGTTCGAGCTCATCCGCGCCGATGCTCAGGATCTCCCATGCGCCATGCTCGGCCATGCGCGCGTTGTAGAGGTAACCTCCCGAGATCCGTTGGCCGGGACGCGGCTGCACGAGGATCGGGCTCATCAGGGCGCGAGCGTACACGTGCGTGCGGACGCGGGCCAACCACGACCTCGGCCCGCCAGCCCCTCAAGGCTCCTTGAACGACCAATAAAACGAGCGGCCGAACGACCAGAGCAGCAGCAGCGTGGCGAGCGCGGGCATCGCCTGCGACAGCGGGCCGAGCGGCAGAAACCCCAGCGTAAGGCCCGTCAAGGCGATGCCGAACGCGCGCGCGGCGAACTCGGAGCGAGGCGCGAGGCCTTGCGAAGAGACGAAGCGCACGACGACCACGTAGACGTAACGCAGAAAGCCCGCAGTGAGCACCCACGCGCCGAATGGACCGCGCAAAAAAAGCAGCACACAGACCACCGCCGTGAGCAGCGCGTCGGTCTCGCCGTCGAGATGACCGCCGAGCCTGGACACGCTGTAGGTGCTGCGTGCGATGCGCCCGTCGAGTCCGTCCAGCGCGAACACGGTGAGCACCACAGCCGCGATGCTCCATCCACCGAGATAGAGCCCGGCGAGCGCGAGCAGCGCGGTCATCGCCCCGCGCAGCGCGGTGATCCCAGTCGGCAACCAGCGCCTTCAGCTCGCTTTCCGACGCCGCGCCGACGCGGATCACGGCGACTCCG
>CAZYWR010001305.1:0-4271 GCA_964651185.1 uncultured Polyangiales bacterium | reverse complement strand
TGCATCGACCGCACCGAGGTCACGATGGGCGCCTTCGCTCGCTGCGTGCGAGCGAAGAAGTGCGAATACGACGACACCATTCTGGACATGGGCAGGATGAAACCAAATTGGCCAATGGACTTCGTCAACTGGCAAGACGCGTCCCACTATTGTCGCGCGCACGGCGGCCGCCTCCCTACGGATGCTGAATGGGAGTTCGCGGCACGTGGTACCGACGGGCGAGTCTATCCTTGGGGCAACGATCCCCCGACTGCGGAGCACTGGCATATACAGCTGAAGCGCGGCATCCCCACGACCGTTACCGACGTAGGAACGCACCCGAAGGGCCGTAGCTTCTTCGGAATCGACGATATGGCGGGCAACCTCGAGGAGTGGGTCGCCGACGCCTGCCATCTCTTTTCTTCCGAGCCGGCGATCGACCCCAAGGGGCCACCTAGTTCCGACGGGAAGTGTCGGGTGAAGCGAGGGGCAGGTTGGTCGGCTCCCGACGTAGGATGGGCACGGGCGACCATGCGTTTCATGTTTCGTTGGCCGCTCGACCGGGACTACGAGACGGGGTTTCGTTGCGCGTATGACCCACGCTGACGAGCGTGCTCCCACTCAGCTTACTGATGAGCCGAGCCGAGCCTGCTTCGCGACTTCGTTGGCGGTCCCGAGCTTTCGCGCCAGTGTACAGATACTCGTGGGTCCAGGGCCGCCACTTTCGGGATCGACCTCTTCGGGTCTGACCGCCTGGTCCGGCTTGAGGATCTCGTCTGACGTGCTCAGCTTAAACTGTTTGCGGCGCGCGCGGCGCACGCTTTTCAGATACTCGTCGACCGGACTGCCGCCGCCTGTCTGCACGTAGATGATCAGCTCCAGCGTCGCGACGGCCACGTTGCCCACGACGACGACTGCGCTCAGCGGAATGGCCGCCACCGTCGTGCTCGCGCCGAGTAGGAGCGTACCGATGCCCGCGCCTCCCGTCGCGATTTGGACGAAGCCCTTGGTCCCTTCGAGCCACGCCGGCACCGTTTCGCCACGTTCTAAGTAGTTGGCCAAGTCCGTGTCGGAGCGGGCTGGGGAGAGCAGGGTCGCCAGCGTTTGGCCGCCCTTGATCAGGTTACGCGACGCCTCGAACACAGTGCCGACGTTCGACACAGCCTTCATCGCGCGCACAAAAGATCGCGAGGATCCCGCGGTCGTGTTCGCGGCGTTCGCGGATGCTCCGAGCACAGCGACAGCGCCACCTTTGGTGGAGACGTGACTCGCAGCGAAGAGCGGTCCAGACGCGGCTTGCTGCGCGGCTTTGGTTTTGGCAGCCTGCTGCAGCACCGACCGTACAGCGTCCGTGACCGTCTCGATCCCCGAGAAAGTCTCCTCCACGACATCCAGATACACGTCGAGCTCGACGCCTTCGAACCCCTTCTTCTTCACCTCTTTGACAAGCGTACCGATCGCGATGCCGCAGTTGAGCAGCGTGCCTGCCGTGGCGAGTGCCTTGGCGAAACCGGACGGCGCGTCGGCGTCGGGGATCTCCAGGGAGGTCTGGGCCAGCACGAACTCCCGCACCTGGCCTTTCCGCATCGCTCGCCGAAAGAGCTTGAGACCGTCGTCGGTGTGGGTGGGTCCGAGCGGTACGTGAGCTTCGCCGGTAAGGACCGAGGACACGGTTGTCAAGAGCTCGTATTCCGCGAGCAGTGTCGCGCGTGCGCCTCGATAGAGTTTGGCGACCGCCCGCTTGCGCACTGGGTCGTATTCCAGTCGCAGGGTGGCGGTGGCCTTAGGCAGTGTCTTCTCGGCGCGGTACCCGCGGAGCGTCAAATCGTAGCGGTATAGATAGCGGAGTATCCTTTCGACAGATTCGGCGCTCAACCGATAGGCTGCCACGTACTGATCGAGCAAGCCTTCGAACATCTTTGCCAGCGCGTCGGCATCCTCTGCGAGCCACTTCAGATACGGGGCGATCCGATCCCAATCCTCTTGGGTCGCAAGCTTGGCGGCTGCTTGTTCCCAGAACGGCAAGCCGATGCTGGCGCACTGAAAGTGATAGCGATCGCCGAGCTCGAGACGGGTCGCGAAGTCTGCGGCAGGCACGTGCAGAGTCAACTCCCGCAGAAGCTGAGGGTGCGAAAAGGAGGCGAGCAGCGTATCTTGCTTGTCGCGGATCCAGCCGAGAGCCTCCTGGATCTGTGCGTCATGAAGGGCAAGCGGCGCGGCATCGGCCTGGTGGTCGAACCCCATCGAATACATATCGAAATAAGCCACCAACGCCGACTTGGTCGAATCCGGAAAATAGAACTGGTCCAGATGCGCCTCGTGCGCGAGCGCCGGATGAGCGAGGCCCGTTCTCTCAGCAATCCACGCGGCGGCCCGTCGCCAGCCGCCGAATGGACCAGCGCTGGCCTCGCTCCCCACGTTGACAGCATCGTGCACCTGCTGGCGGCTGCGAATGCCGCGCTTCGCGCAGTCGTACAGATACGCGCGCATTTCGGCCGCGCGCTTGCCCATTTCGCCACCCGCGGGCAGTTGCTTGGCGAGGTCAGGGATCGGCGCGCCGCTCTCCGCTGCCCGAATCACCGCCGACAAGCTCCACAGATACGGCCAGTCGCGATCCTCTTGCACCACGCGTTCGCTGCACCACTGCAGCCACTCGCTCGCGTAGAGCGCGCGCAGGGCGCCCGGCGTAGCGTCGAAGATCGCGGGGGTGAACGAGTCTTTGAAGTACCAGCCCGCGTGATATCCGAAGCGCTCCCCGGGAAACAGCAAGCGCGGAACGGCGCCTCGCTCCCACTCGCTCAAGAGGTCGAGCCCGCCGAGCGAGGCGGGCGTTCCAAACGGCTCCATCATGTACTGCGGTACCTCCCACACGCGGAGCGCCCGCTCGGCGTCCGCCTCGAGCTCGGTCGCAAACTGCTCGAAGAACTCTCGATCGTAAGTCCAGAAGATGCGGTAGCGTTCGTTCGGCAAGCCGTAGAGCAGCGTTCGATCGGCGCGGCCTTCCGGAATGTCGAACACGACCGGATCCGTCTTCAAAAACCAGGTCGGGGGCGGATCGACGATCGGCGCGCGCGCCTCGGGAATGTCCTGCTCGTCGCCGACGGCGTCACGTTCGCGTCGGACCACCCAGCCCACGCGGTTGGTGCGCCCGTAACGGATGAACTCGGGTCGGATGGCCGTGCTCGCGCGCCTTTCCGATACCTGAACGCAGGCCACATAGGCACCTTGGATGGGAACGAAGCCGAGCTCGAAGTCCCACTGTGTGGCGCGCTTGACCTGGCAGGCCCAGAGGGCGATGGGAACGCCGGACGCGCGGCCGTCTGTGAAGAATGCGTAAGGAAGGGTCATGCGGTCCCCGTAAACAACGGATCGAGGTGGTCGAGCGCAGCGAGTGCTGCGTCACCGGCTTGCGCGTGATCTGGCTCCGAGGTTTGCTGGCCCGAGAGCGCCAATGCCTCGCGCGTCTTTGGGCCGAGGACCCCGTCGGGTTCACCGCAGGGGAAGCCGAGCGCGTTTAGCCGCAGCTGCGTCGCCCGCACCGTTTGTGCCACGGCGTCGGGCTCGCCAGCGCGTGCAGGAGTCTCCTGGGCCGGCCGATCCGCAAAGTCGCGCAGCACGAAGCGCCACGAAAGGCCGAGCTCCGGCAGCCGGACCTCCACCTTTTGCACCGCCGACGAGAGCTGTTCGGTAAGCTTCCCCGACGCGTCCGTGGTCCCACGGCGCGGTGCGGGCGCGTTGTCCCCCTCTGTCGAGAGCACATAGCTTTCATCGGCGAAAGGCGCTTGGTTGTGGTCCTGCAAGACCACCCGGAACTCCACCAGCTCCTCGAGCACGACGAGGCGATGCGTCGCGTCCGTGGGCCGCACGATCTCATGGATCGCTTGCGCGGGCACGACCACCTCGTCGCCCGGATAGAGCACGTGCGGGCTCTTGCGCTTTTCTCGGAGCTTCGCGTTGTCTGCATCCCAGAGTGCGCGCCATCCCTTGAAGCCGTACTGCTGCGCGATACTCGTGAGGTTGTCGCCCCTCTGGACGACGTGCAGCTGCGCGTGGCCTCGATCCACACGCGACGAAGCGTCGCCGTCTGCGGGACGCCACGCGCTCCCGTCTAGCGTCGGTATTCGGATGGTGCAACGACCTTGAGGAATCGGCTCGAGCTGAAGCTGTCCGTGATCATCCGTAAAGCGCGTCAGCACTTCCCCGTCTGTCAGCAGCACCTCGAGCCGCAGCCGCGGCACTGGGTTCCCGGCCTCGTTCGCTACCTCCACGCGAACGAAACCGCGCGGCGCCCG
>CAZYWR010001304.1:0-3389 GCA_964651185.1 uncultured Polyangiales bacterium | reverse complement strand
CGGCGCACTACTGAAAGGCAATCTGCGCGGCGTCGACCTGCGCGACGCGGATCTCGAGCATGCCGAGCTCTCAGGCGATCTCCAGGGCGCGGATCTGCGCGGCGCCGAGACCAAGGACCTAACCATCGCCAATGCGAAGCTGGCCAAGGCGCGGCTCGACGGTCTCGACCTCCGCGACTTGCGCTGGGCAGACACCACGGACTGGAGCTACGCCATCCTGCGCGGCGCCAACCTTGATAATGTGAGCTTCGTCGGTTCATCTGGCTCCCGGCATCGGCGCGAGCCGGGCAGCTTTTTCGACGTGCCCGTGGGCGGTACCTCGCTGCGCGGTGCGGATCTACGCGATGCGAGCCTTCGTAACGCCGGTCTCTCGTTGTGTGATCTGAGGGACGCCGACCTGCGCGGGGCCGATCTGCGGGATGCCGGACTGCCAAGTTGGCCGCCCGATCGAGAAAACGCGAACCTTGCGGGTGCGCTCGGGCCTTGGGGCATCCGCTGCGCGGATCCTTCGCTCGGCGAGTGCTTCCCGCGCACGGCTGCAGATCGGCGGAAGGTGCTCAAGCTCAAGACGCGAGTGTGCATGGTGGGCTTTTCATGCAAGCCCTGAGCCGGAGACCGCCCGGCTCGTTCGGTCTGTCGGTGCTGCGCTAACGCCGCTTGGCCGGGAGCATGCTGCGTTCGAGCGCATCGCGAAGGTGATCGTCGAGCCAGCGCCGGCTGATCGAATGCGAGACGCGCATCAGGTAGTTCAGATCGCCGTACGGCGGGTCGTCAGGCTTTTCCGGAGGCAGCGTCTCGATCGGCACCACGAGATCGGCGTTGCGGGTGCGAACGATCTCGGTGTACGTAACCAATGCGTTCAGCAGCCTGCTCACGAGATCGATGAATAAGCGCACCGCAGGCTGATCGATCCAGCTGAGTAGACGTTCGCGCCAAGGAATGTAGGTCTGGAGCTGTGCGATCTGTGGCTCATACTTTACCACGAGCTCGCGAACGGAGCCGACCTGGGCCAACAGCGTGAACACGATCTCCATCAGGGAGCGGTAGTCGCGCTGCACAGCATAGCTCCGCTCCTGTGCTTCCAAGTGCGCTACGAAGCCGGGATAGTTGAACGAGTGCGGGCGCGCTTCGTGGTCACCGTAGCGATCCTTCTGAGTCACGTCGAACTGCAACACATTCGAGCCGAATGGACTCGCAGCCAGCTGCTGCTCAGGGCTAGTGACAGTATCGTCGAACTCTTCGATCTGCTCGATCAAGAGGTCGTGCACCAGGCGCCAGAGCGGTCCCTCCAAGCTCTGCGCGTCGATGTCCACGAATTGCACGAGCGGCCGGAGGAAGGCGTTGAGCCGTACATCGTCGATCAATCCCATGAGCGGAAACACGCCGCGTGCCAGCCGCGCTTGAAAGGCGCGCAAAGTGGGATCAATGCCAGTGCGCAGCTGCTCGAGTTGGAGGCGAAAGCGCGCTGCGAGCGGCGCGCTGAGCACTTGCCGTCCCGCGCATACCTTGTCTGCGAGTTGGCGCGCGAGGGGAAACGTGACCCCGCGCTCGAGCTTGTCGACGACATCGACCATGACCGCCAATAGCTGCTCGAGCTTCGTCAGCAGTTCGAGGGTGCCCGCATAGAGCGCCCTGGCTTCTGTAGCGGGCATCAGCAACGCGGGGTCGAGCCCGAACCACGAAGGATCCTGATCGACGAGCTCCGTCTTCTTCAGCGCCTCGAACCAGGCGGGATCGAAATGGAGCTCGTGAAGCTTGTCGAGGATGCCTTTCACGCCTACGAGTCGCAGGGCGCCGTTGAGCTGGTACAGGCTGAAGTCGGCGACGACGCGTTGGGTCAGGTCGAACGCATTGAACACATTGAAGACTCCGCAGTCCGGGTGAAAGGCGCCGGTCTTCACTGGGTGAAGGCGCTGGAAGAACGGGGTCGACAGGTAGCTGATGCTGCGGATCTGCCATTTCGCCGGCCAATCCGGCGATTCCGCCGCGCGACGTGTGAATTCGTTGATGACGTTGCCGCCGTGCGAGTGGCCGATCAAGTGAAAGTGCACCGCGCGCGAACGCCAGTCCTTGTAGTACGCCTGCTCGCCGTTGCTTCCGCACAGCCGGTCGCACAGATATCGGCCTGCGATCTGACGGCTCCTGGGTGAGTTGTCCCCACTCCAGCCGTGCATCCAAAATATGTGCAGATTCGGATGAGTCTCGCGCAACCCCTCGATTGCCCGGCGAAAATCTGGGTTCTCCTGCCAGTACCAGCTCGAATCGTGGGCGTCCCCCAGCTGCTCGACGTCGCGCGTCCAATAAGAGGGGTCTTTGGCCCGTTCTCCCGGCTCACTGTAGCCGCGGCTATGCGTGGCCGTGCCTTTGGGCGCGCCGCCATCCTCCCAAAGATTCCCCGCGTCGACGGTGCCGCCGACCAGCACGAGCACCTGCTCCGGCCGAAGCACGATGCGATTCGTCTCGTAACGGGCCACCGCGTAGCGCCTGCCGCCGCTCATCGAACGCCCTTTCTTCGCCGGCGCGAGGCCTGATGCTCGGGAGCCAGCTCCCGACTCTCCTGCGCCTGCGCGCGCGGAATCGCATCCCACGCCCCTCTCGTGAGGTGGTCGCGATGCGGATGGAGCGTAGCTACAAAGCCAGGAGCCCGCTTCGCCCCACGGGGTGAGCTCGTGCTCGCGAGGTTGTCTTGGGCGCTCGGCCGCCGCAAACCCTGATCGTGCCAATGCCCATCGTGCTTGCGTGCCGCCATGCGGTAGCTTGAGGGCCCGCCCATTTCTATCTATGCCGACGGACATGCGCCGGCTGATGAGGACGTGCGAGGAGAATTCAGGTGCATGGATGGCTAGGCGGTTTTCCGGAGCTCAGGTGGCGAGATTACCTGCTCGTCGATGGCTGGATCTACCGGACCAGTCCAAAGCGCTTGCTCTATGTCGAGCGCTATCAGGTGCTGCCGCATGTCCGCGCCGCCTGGGTTCTGGAGCAGATCTTTCGCGAAGATCCGAAGTTGTGCGGCGGCCTGCTGTCGGCTTACGGCCTTGGGCGCTATATGTACGAGCGCGACACGTTGGCGGTTCTGCTGGATCTCTTGGGTCCCACGTTCGAGCCGTTTCGTGCAGAGGTGGATCGCTTTGGCAGGCTGATCGTGTTCGAGTTCGAGCGAACCAAACTGAAGCTCCCGGCCACGCTCGAAATCAAGCCGATCGAACTTGCGCCGCTGACGGCCAGGAACAGCTGGGTCGCCGTCGAATGCGGCGATGATCGAGAGCCCCCTCGTCCGGTGGCAAACGTTGCGCTCGAAATCACTATGGCATCGGCGGAGGTGCGCCGGGTGCGCAGCAATGCAGCAGGCGCGGCACTCGTCGAGGGCATCGCGCCGGGGCGGGTCACCA
>CAZYWR010001303.1:0-5836 GCA_964651185.1 uncultured Polyangiales bacterium | reverse complement strand
GGCCGAAGACCCAGAGGAGCATGTCGAAGAAGTGGACGCCGATGTTGGTGGCGATGCCGCCCGACTTCGCGAGCTCGCCCTTCCAGGACGCGTGGTACCAGCGGCCGCGGCTCGTGATGTAGGCGAGCTCTACTTCCTGTTTCGGCTCGCCGCTTCGATGTGCGTAGCGTTCGCGCAGCGCGCGGATGGTCGGGTGAAGGCGGAGCTGCAGGACGTTGAACACGCGCCGGCCGCTCTCGCGCTCGATCTCCTCGAGCGCGTCGAGGTTCCAAGGATTGAGCACGATCGGCTTTTCGCAGATCACGTCGGCGCCGCTGCGCAGGCCGAAGCGAATGTGTGAGTCGTGCAAGTAGTTGGGCGAGCACACGCTCACAAACGAAACCGGCGTCCCCTTGCGGCGCAGCTTGTCGATGTGGCGATCGAAGCGCTCGAACTCGACGAAGAAATGCGCCTCGGGGAAATGCTGGTCGAGCACGCCGGCGCTGTCGTGTGGATCGAGCGCGGCCACGAGGCGATTGCCGGTCTCGGCGATCGCCCGCATGTGGCGCACGGCGACGAAGCCGGCCGCGCCGATCAGCGCGAAGTCATGCATGACGACTCAGGTCGAGAGCACGCGGGCGAGCACGACCGTGATGTTGTCGGGGCCGCCGTTGCGGTTGGCGCGTTCGACCAGCGCCTTGCTGGCGCCGGGGAGATCGCCGTTTCCGGCGATGATCTCGCGGATCTCTTCGTCGCTGACCGGGCCGCTCAGGCCATCCGTACACAACACGTAGATGTCGCCGACCTCGGGCTTGTCGAGAAAGCAGTCGACCTTGACCGTGTCTTTCATCCCGAGCGCGCGCACGATCACGTTCTTGTGCGGGAAGCTCGCGATCTCCTCCGGGCTGAGCCGCTTCATCTTGATGTAATCGTTGAGCAGCGAGTGGTCCTCGGTGAGCTGGGTGAGCTTGCCTTCGCGCAGGCGATACACGCGCGAGTCGCCGACGTGTCCGACCAACACGCCGTCGTCGACCGCCAAGAGCGCGACCATGGTGGTGCCCATGCCGCGCTGGCCGGCGTTGCGCTGGGCCGCCTCGAAGATGCGCAAGTTCGCGAGCTTGATCCCGGTGATCAGCCGGTTTTCCTGGTAGCCGCGCGTCTTGTCCATTTTGTACGGCCAGGTAGCCTCGGGGTCCTGGCTGGTGGCGCGAAAGAAGTCGCGCATGGTGTCGATCGCCATTTGGCTGGCGATCTCGCCGGACGCGTGGCCTCCCATGCCGTCGGCGACGATGAAGAGGTCGTCTTCGGAGAGGATCGCGTAGCTGTCCTCGTTGTGGTTGCGTTTCATGCCGACGCTGGTCTCGCCGGCGGTCTCGACGCGCACGCAATCCCTCCGAAGCATTTCGCTCGCGCGCGGCAGTACGCGCAGCTTCATCATTTCGCTCGCGCGCGGCAGTACGCGCGATTTCATCACTCGCTCGCGCACGCAAGGGCGCGCAGTTTCATCATTCGCTCGCGCACGCAAGGGCGCGCAGTTTCATCACTCGCTCGCGCACGCAAGGGCGCGCGGTTTCATCATTCGCTCGCGCGCGCCTGGCGCGCGCGCTTCGACTTCGCTCGAGTTTGGACGCTAACAGTCGTACGCGCACAAAGTCAAATGCGCAGGAACCGGAAGGTCGGGCCGAGCTCGAGCCGCAATCTACCTGGCGCCGTGGCCACGTCGCCGTCCACAGAATAGCCGAATGGGCCGTCTGCGGCCGACAGCTCCGCCCAGGTCGTGACCGTGTCGTAGGCGGTATCATCGCTCAGCCCGCGTCCGAGCCAAACGCGCGGCAGCTCGCGCAGGACGTCGCGCGGACCGCCCTTGACCGCGAGCAGCTCGAACGCGCTGTCCGTGCGGAACGCCCGCTGAAACGGGCGAAAACCGAAGCCTGCGTCCGCCACCGTACCGGCCGCGATGGTCAGATAACTGCGCGACTCCCAAGCACCTCCGGCGAAGCGCACCGAGAGCCGCCGGCGCTCGAAGATGCGTGTGTAGGTGGGCCCGTGGACGGCCGCGCTCGCCGCGGCGCGCATGAGGACGGCGGCGTTCGTCATGCGCGTCGGCGGCCCGTCCGCATAGGACTCTGCGATGTAGCCGTACCAGACGCCGGTGCCGAACAAGAAGCCGAGCCGGTCGCCGATGCGCATGGCCGGGCGCACGCACAGCCTTGCGCGCTGGGGTTGCGCGAGCGCGCGCAGGGTGCGGCGCAGCAGCTCGGACGGGCTATGGAGCGAGATGCCGAGCGAGGTCGCAACCGTGTTCATGGTGCCGCCACGCAGAAAGGCGACCTTGGGGAGCGAGCGCTTGCCGTAGGCGCGCCACAGCGCGGTGAGCGTGGTGGAAGCCGTGCTGTCCCCGCCCACGACTCCGACGGTCGTCACCCCCGCATCCGCGACCTGGGTCGCCACGCGCGCGAGCTGCTCGGCGTCGGTCGTGACGTAGAGCGCGGCGCGGGTTCCACACAAGCGCTTCATGCGCTCGGCCAGGCGCGGGTTGCGGCGCATGCTGCCCGCGTGGCGGTTGAGAATAATCGCAGTCTCCACAGAGGGGGCTCAGGTAGCACAGAGTGCGCCCCGCGCGCGAGGTTCCCGCGGGTTGCGAGAGCCGGCGCGGGCGGCTAGACGGCGAGCGTGAGCGCGCACGCCGACGAGCTTTCGAGTCTGTACGCCGCGGCTCGCGCCTACCTCGAGTGGGAGCTTGCGCTGTCGGGGTTCGGCGTGCCGGTGATCGAGGCCGCACGCGCGGCAAGCGCCGAAGCGCAGAGGGCGGGGCCGCGAGCTGAAGCACAGCTGGCGGAGCCAGCGCCGAGCGCCGACCCGCCCAGACGCGGGCCGTCGCCGCAGCCTGCGCTGTCGCCGAGCACTGGGCGCGCCGCCCGAGCCGCGCAGAGCGGCAGCAAAGCGGCGGGCCCCTTGGCAGCCGCCGAGGATGGCGAGGCGCGGGCGACTTTGGCGGCGCTCTCGGCGCAGCGCCAAGCCGCATCCGACGAACCACCGGCCCTGGGCGACCGACGCCAGCGGCTGCGACAGCTCGAGGAGCAGGTGCGCGGCTGCACGCGCTGCGAGCTCGCCAAAGGGCGGACGCAAACGGTGTTCGCGCGCGGCAACCCCGAGTCCCCGCTGGTGTTCGTCGGCGAAGGGCCCGGACAAGAGGAGGATCGCCAGGGCCTGCCCTTCGTCGGCCCGGCGGGTCAGCTGCTCGATCGCATGATCGCCGCCATGGGGCTCGGACGCGACGACGTCTACATCTGCAACGTGGTGAAGTGCCGTCCGCCGGGCAATCGCACGCCGCTGCCGTCGGAGGCGGGCGCTTGTGCGCCGTTTTTGCTCGGACAGCTCGAGGCGGTGCGGCCGCGCGTGATCGTCGCGCTCGGGCGCTGCGCCGCCGAAAACATGGGGCTGGTCGCCGGCGGCTCGTGGCGGGGGCGCTGGGGCAAGTTCCACGGCTTCGACGTGATGCCGACCTATCATCCGGCGTTCTTGTTGCGCAGCCCCGAGTTCAAGCGGCCGGTGTGGGAGGACCTACAAAAGGTCATGCACAAGCTGAAAGAGCCCGCCTGAAACCCGTGCTGCTCCGCAGATGCAAGCGGCGCCAAGGGCTGTTAGCCTGAGCTGGTGGGCAAGTTGATCGACGAAGACGACGAGCTGCCGGAGCTCGAGGACACGCCCGAGGTGTCCGAAGGCAACGATGAGGAGGCGCTCGGCATCGAAGACGCGGAGGAGCTCACGCTTGCCGAGATCGAGGACGGCCCCGAAGAGATCGGCCTCGACACCGAGACCCTGGAGAGCGCCGACGCCTTCGAGGGCGCACTCGACGAAGAGCTCGAAAACGGGCTCGTCGGAGACGACGCGCCGCTCGAGCTGGGCAACGATCTTGAAGACGAGGGCGAGGAGGACGGCTGGACCGAGGAGAGCGAGGGCTCGGGCGGCGCCTGGGACGATGACACCTTGGACGACGAGCTCGCCGAGGAGGACGAAGAGCTCGACGAAGACGGCGGGCTCGAAGGGCTCGAGGAGCTCGAAGAGCTCGAGGACAGCGCGCTCGACGACGACTTCGCCGCGGAAGGCGAGACGAGCTTTCCGATGGATGGAGACGACCGCGGGGCGGATGACGAGCTGGAGCGGGTGGAGCTCGATCTCGGGTAGCGCTCGGAACGATGGAGCACGACCGCAGAGAAGCAAAAGAGCTCTTCATGCGCAGCTTGCGCGACGGTCTCGGCGGCAAGGCCGAGGCGGCCGTGCGCGCGACGCTCGGCGCCGAAGCGCACGCGGACGATCGCGCGATCGCACGGGCGCTGGTGGCGGAGGTCGCGAAGAGCGAGCTCGAGCGGCTCTCGCGCGCGGAGCGGCGCAAAGACGCCAATCCCGGCGGCGCCGCGTCGCTCGTGCCCGTGGCCAGCGGAGACGCTTCGTTCCTGGCGCGGCTCAAGACCCAGAGCGACGTCGAAGGCGAGCAGAGCGTCGCGGCCATGGTCGACATCCCGACCTTGCTCGCGGTGCTGCGCGCGGGCTCGCTGATGCAGCGCCGCGCGGCCGCTAAGCGGCTGGCCGAACGCCTCACGGACAACGAGCTCTCGGCCGAGGACAAGCGCCGCGTGCAGGAGGTCATCGAGCAGCTGCGGGACGTCGAGATCGCGTACGAGCTCTTGGCCTGCCACGGCTTGTTGTCGGGGGCGGCCTCGCGCGAGGCGCTGCGCGCCCGCCGCGAGGTGCTCGAGCACGCAGCGCAGCTCGAAGGCGAGATCATCCGCTACTGGGAGGGCGACGCGCACGAAGAGCCGATGATGCGGCTCTCGGGCGATGCGCGCGCGCATTTGATGCTGCACGCGCGAGATCTCAACGACCTCGTGCTCTGGCACGTGTCGGCGCTGATCGAGGGCACCACCGGCGCCCCCGAGCCGCTGGTGCAGCGCGCGCTGCTCTCGTCGGTGCGCTACGCGGGGGATCCGCGGATCGTACCGACCTTGGTCAGTCTGCTCGAGGCCAACGATAGCCGATTGGTGATCGAGGCCGCGCGCGCGGTGAGCCGCGTGGATGACGCGCGCGTGTGGCCCGCGCTGGTCGCCGCGTACGAGCGCAGCGTGATCGATGTCGAGCGCATCGCGCTCGGCGCGGCGCTCGGCCGCATCGGCGACGCGCGCGCGGGCGACTACGTGCGCGCGCAGTTGCGCAGCGAAGACGAGCACGTGCTCACGCGCGCACTCGAGGGCTTGCGCACCGTGGGCACGCCCGAGGACGTGCCGGCCGTCATCAGTTTCGTGCGCTCGGAGGACCTCGTGATCGCCAGCAAGGCGGTGCACACGCTCGGACGCATCGGTGACGGGCGCGCGCTGAGCGAGCTCGCGCGCGTGGTCGCCGAGGCCAAGGTGAGCTCGCTGCGCGCCGCTGCCGAGGAGGCGACGCAGCAGGTGCTCGCGCGGCTCGTGCTGCGCGGCGAAGAGCCGACCGCGGAAGCGCGGGCGGGCGCGCGCGAGCGCAATGATCGCGAGGGCGCGCAAGCGGCCGGCAAAGAAGAGCGCAAGTCCATCGAGGCCGTGGTGCCCACCTGGGCGGTGCGCACGCGCGCGCTGCGCTTGTACGTCGCAGGCAGGCTCTGGCAGCTGCTCGGCGCCACCGAGCGCGCGCTGCGCCGCTTCGAAGACGCCGCGCAGTGTCGCCCGGACTGGGCCATGCCGATGATCGTGGCGGCCATGATGTACGCGGCGCGCGACGAGTACGCGCAGGCGCTGGGGCTGTTCCGCCGCGCGCTCGAGCTGGCGCGCGCGCGCGTCGAGCGCAACCCGCTGATCATCCGCCACGTCGCCCGCTGTTTCCT
>CAZYWR010001302.1:0-5825 GCA_964651185.1 uncultured Polyangiales bacterium | reverse complement strand
TCAGCGCCTGCACCAGCGCCTGGGTCTTCATGATGGTCGTGTACTTCTCGGAGCCGTGATCGAACGGGTTGATGTTGTCGCGCAGCCCGTCGGGGTTCGTGTACACGATGAGCTCGAGCTTGTTCTGCCTCGTGAACTCGTCGCGGAAGCGGATCATGTCGCGGAACTTCCAGGTCGTGTCGATGTGCATCAGCGGAAAGGGCAAGGGCGCCGGATGAAACGCCTTCATGGCCAGCCGCACCAGCACCGACGAGTCCTTGCCGATCGAGTACAGCATCACCGGCTTTTCGAACTCGGCGGCGACCTCGCGGATGATGTGGATGCTCTCTGCTTCGAGCTGCCGCAGATGAGTGAGGCGGCGTGAGGTCGCGGACGGGCTCGGCTGAGTGTTGTGCGCTTCGACCATGGTGGACTCCGACCGCGGGCGGTCGCCGCGGGTCTAGCGCGCAGGAACAAGCTCCACAACCGGAGACAGGCGGCGCCGACGAGAGCGGCCCTCAAAACAACGCATCGACGATGAACTCGACCAGCTCGACGCGCTGCTGCCACGAGGGCGGCTCGTATTCGGCGTGCACGATCGCCGGCGAGATCAGGCTCTCGACCGAGGTCTCACGCGCGAGCTTTTGCGCGTTCCAGAGCGTCTCCGTGTAGGGCACGATGCGATCGCCCGTGCCGTGCACCAAGTAGACGGGCACGCGCACCGGTTCGGGGCAGGCGCTCGGCGAAGCGAGCTCGAGCTCGGGCGTGCGTTCGATCACGGCTCTGCGCGCGCGCGCCAGCTCGTCCGGCGTGAGCTTGCCCGGTGGCGGAGGCGTTTCCTCGAACAGAAAGCGCCAGAGTGAGCTCAGGCCATACGGATGCGGCGTCACGTTCGCGCGCTCTCCGTTCGGACCATACGCGGGCTCGCCGAGAAAAAACCGCGCGACCCGCACGGCGTCGTGGTGTGCGCCGAGCGCGATCACGCGCTCGATCGGCGCGCGTGTGGCCGGTTCGCACGCGGCGCGCAACGCGAGGCCGCCCGCGAGGCTGATGCCGAACACGACGACCCGGGGCCGCCCGAGCCGCTGCGCGAGCGCGCGCGCCGCCGCGCCGATCAGCGTCACGTCGGCGTGTGTGATGCGGTAGTGCGCGAGCCCCACCACCTCGGGCGTGAACACAGCCAGGCCCGCGCCCGCGAGGGCGCGCGCGAACGCAAGCATGCGCGGGTCGTGAATGCCGAGCTCGTGCATACCGTGCGCGAGCACGATCCCGGGCGGCGCCGCGACTCCTTCGGGGAGGTAGAGCACGCCCTGCCCGCCCGCAAACGTGAGCGGGCTCGTCATCACCGCGCGCTCTCGGTAGTGCACGAGCCAGGCCGGCGCGCTCGCGCGCTCGAGCCGCAAGAACAGCCCAGCGCACAAGAGCCGCCGATCGAGCGCCACGCCGAGTGCCGCGGCCAACCCGAGCGCGAGCGCTACGATGGAGGCGACGCGAATCGCCCGCGAATGGGCCGCGGCGCGCGCGAGGCGGGAGAAAGCCACGCGCGCGATATACCGCAGCTCGGCGCGCGCGCGGCGTTCGCTTTCGCTCGCACAGACGCGCGCTGCCCAGGCCGCTCTACTTTGCGGTCGCGCGGCATGCGCGCGTTTGGAACGATCGACGGAGATGCGGCGCGCGTGCTATGTGGAGCGACCTTTCCGCGCGATCGCGCGCCCTTTTTCCGCGCTAGCCTACGAATCCAGCCATGCCCTCCGCACGAAATCCCTCGCTCGGGGTGATTTTCCTTACAGTCGTGATCGACCTGCTCGGTTTCGGCATCGTGATGCCGTTCCTTACCCTGCAAGCGCGCGACGCGTTCGGCGTGGGGGCCGGCACGGCGGCGCTGCTCGGGGCCTGCTACTCCGCGATGCAGTTCGCGTTCATGCCGGTGTGGGGCCGCCTGTCCGATCGCATCGGACGGCGGCCGGTGCTGGTCGGCTCGATCTTCGTCACCGCCGTGATGACGGCCGCGCTCGGCGCTGCGCTCGCGTGGTCGGACACCATCTTGTGGCTCTTCGCCGCGCGCGCGTTGAGCGGCGCCGCGACCGCCAACTTGGGCACCGCGAGCGCCTACATCGCTGACGTCACTGCGCCCGAAGAGCGCGTCAAGGGCATGAGCCTGATCGGCATCGCGTTCGGACTCGGGTTCCTGATCGGACCGGGGATCGGCGGTCTGTTGTCGAGCTACGCGATCAACGGTCGCCATGGTCCGGTCGCCTGCTTCGCGGCCGCGGGGCTCAGCGTGATCAACTTGGTGTGGGCCCTGAGCGCGCTGCCCGAGTCCCTGCCGAAAGAGCGGCGCGCCCGAGGCGCCGGGCGCTCGCTCTCACCGCTGCGCGCGGGCCCCTTGCGCCGGCTCTTGCGCACGCGCGGCGTGGCGCACGCGAGCCTCACCAATTTTCTGATCATTCTGGCGTTCTCGGGGCTCGAGATCACCTACGCCATGTACGCGAGCGACGCGTTCGCCCTCGATCATCGCGACGTCGGACTGTTGTTCGTGTACATGGGCTTGATCGGCGCCTTGGTGCAGGGCGCGTTCGTCCGGCGCGTCTCGGGCAAGGTGCGCGAGAGCTCGCTGACCGGCGCCGGCGTGCTGCTGCAGCTGAGCGGCTTCGCCGGCTTCGTGCTCGCGCCGCGCTTCGGGCTCGGGGCACTGCTCGCTGCGAGCGGGCTTATCGCCATCGGCAACGGGCTCACGCAACCGTCGATCTCGGCGTACATCTCGCGGCTCGCGGATCCGACGCGCCAGGGCGAGACCTTGAGCGCGAACCAGGGGCTGTCGAGCCTGGCGCGCGTGTTCGGTCCGCTGCTCGGCGGCTATCTCTACGGCTTTGGGCCGCGCTGGCCGTTCGTGAGCTGCGCGCTGATCAACGCCTTGGCGCTGGTGGTCGCGAGCGGCATGCGCGTGGTGCAGCCGCGCGCGCAAGGCGGCGCCCTTCCCAACGCTCCTGCCGCCGATCCTGCGCACGTTCCCTAACCGCCATCACTCGAGCTCCTGCTCTTCGCTCGTTCCGCGGCCGTTCTCGAGCGCGGGCGCGTCGCCATTCGCGCCAGTCAGGATCGCGCGGATCACGCTCGCCTGACGGATCAGGGTCTCGGCGTTCTCCTGAAAGCGGCGCCGTAGCTCGCCGCTGTTGCGCCCGGCCATGCGCGTGGCGAGCGCGGCGCTTTCGGTGAGCGCGCGCACCGAGGCCCACAGCGCGCGCTCGGTCTCTTCGGTCTGCTGTCCGAGGATGCTCTGAAGCGAGAAGGTGTGGCCCACATGGCACTGAAACTGCTGGAAATCGCCTAGGCTCGCCTCGGTCAAAGCGCCGCGGCAAAGCGGGCAAACCAGCTCCGCGGGCACGCCCGGTTCGTCGCCCTCGATCTCGGCGACGGCGCGCGGGACAGCGGTGGATGCCGGCTCGGCGCTCGTGTGCACCAGCTCGATCAAACGCTTCGCCACCCGATCGAGCGGCAGCACCTCGTCGACCGTGGCGTGGCGGATCGCGCTGCGCGGCATCTCGGGCGCGTACGCGCTCTCGGGATCCTGCACGAGGGCGAGCCCGCCGCGCGCCTTCACCGACAACAGGCCGGCCGTACCGCAGTCGAGAAAACCCGTGAGCACGACCGCGATCACGCGCGGCCCGTAGGCGCGCGCCGCCGTACGAAAGAGCGCATCCACCGACGGGCGGTGCCCGTTTTCCTTGGGGCCGCGCGTCACCTGCATATATCCGTGGCGCAAGAAAAGGTGGTTGTCGGGGGGCGCGATATAGATCTGGCGCCGGGCGATCGCCTGCCCGTCGACCGGATGGAGCGCGCGCCAAGGACCGCGCGCCATGAATATCTCCGGCAAGCGGCTCTGATGCACGGGCGACAGGTGCACCGCGACGAACAAGCTGGCCGGAAGGTCTTCGGGGATCGCGGCGATGATTTGGCTCAAGGCCTCGATCCCTCCCGCGGATGCTCCGATGACCACGATGTCGCGATTGCGCTGGGCTGCGTTCATGGAGAGACTGTGCGCCGGGGGCTGGGCGGTCACAAGCCGCGACGCGCTGGCTCGCGATCGCGCGGCGAGGCATCATGCGCGCCCGTTCCCTGACGCATCCCTCCAGGTCTGCAGCGCCACCCAGCCGGTCCGCGAAAGGAAAGACCATGCCCACGAAGAAGGGCAAGCGCCCGCCCGCACGTACGAAGAGGAAACGCGCGCCGGCGCCGAGCGCGCGGCCCGCCTCCGCCGACGTCGCCACAGCGGCCGCCGACGGTGCAGGCGCAGAGACCTCGCGCGAGCGGCCGCATGAGAGCCCGATCGTCGTCGGCATCGGTTCCTCCGCGGGCGGGCTCGAGGCGCTGCAGACCTTCTTCGACCACGCGCAGCCGGACGCGGGGCTCACGTTCGTGATCGTGACACACCAGTCTGCGAACCGTACGAGTCTCCTGCCTGTGCTGATCGCGAAGCGCACGACCATGCCGGTCATCGAGGCGACCGACAGCTTACGGATCAAGCCGAACCATGTGTACGTGGCGCCGCCCGGCAGCAACATGGGGCTTTTGAACGGGCGCTTGCATCTGTTCGACTCGGAGCAGACGGGCTCGCGCTATCTGCCCATCAACCACTTCTTCCGCTCGCTGGCGCGCGATCTGCGGGAGCGCGCGATCGGAGTCGTGCTGTCGGGGACGGGCTCGGACGGAACCTTGGGTCTCAAGGAGATCAAGGCGGGGCTCGGGCTGACGATCGTACAGGAGGAGCGAGACGCGCACTTTCCTGGCATGCCCCACAGCGCGATCACGGGAGACTCCCCGGACTTCATCCTGCCGGTGGCGGAGATCCCGACGCGCGTGACTACCTACGCCCAGTCGCTGCGGGCGCGCGACGCGCGCGCTCCGAGCGAGGAGGAGCAGCGCGGCTCGGAGGCGCTGCAGCGCATCTTCCTGCTGCTCCGGCAGCGCACGGGCCACGACTTCTCCGCGTACAAGGAGAGCACCGTGCGGCGCCGGGTCGAGCGCCGCATGCACTTGCATCGAGCCGAGAGCCTGACCGAGTACACGAAATACCTGCTGCTCAACCCGGAGGAGCTCGATCTGCTATTTGATGAGCTCTTGATCGGCGTGACCTCATTCTTCCGCGATCCCGGCGCCTACGACAGCTTGGGCGTGCTCTTGAGCGATTACATCGAGACCAAGCCCGACGGCTACGCCCTGCGCGCCTGGGTGGCGGGTTGCTCGACCGGCGAGGAGGCCTACTCCACGGCGATCCTGCTGCGCGAGCGGCTCGACGACATCAAGCGCGATCTGGGCGTCCAAGTGTTCGCGACCGACCTCGATCCCAAGGCGATCGAGTACGCGCGCGCGGGCCTCTACCCGCTCGGGATCGCCGGAGACATCTCGCCCAAGCGGCTGAAGCGCTGTTTCGTGCAGAACGGCGACGGCTATCAAGTGCGCAAAGAGATCCGCGAGATGCTGGTGTTCGCGACGCAGAACCTGATCGAAGATCCGCCGTTCACCAAGCTCGATCTGCTGTCCTGCCGCAACCTGCTCATCTACTTCGATGCGGCGCTCCAGAAGCGGCTCTTGCCGATCTTCCATTACGTGCTCAAGCCGGGCGGACTGCTCGTGCTCGGTTCGTCCGAGACGATCGGCGCGTTTTCCACCTTGTTCGAGCCGGTCGATAAAAAATGGCGAATCTATCGCCGGCGCGAGGTCATAGGCGGCACCTACGTGGCCGAGATCCCGGCTTCGGTGCCGCTGCCGGCCATCGGCATGGAATCGACGCCCATGGTGTTGCCCAGGCGCATCGACGTGGGCACCGCGCAGCTCGCCGACAAGCT
>CAZYWR010001301.1:0-7587 GCA_964651185.1 uncultured Polyangiales bacterium | reverse complement strand
CCCACCAGGGGCCCGATGTGATGGATCAGGTCGGCGCCCGTGCCGCAAGCTGCGTGTGGTGCGCGATACAGCGCGCCGCCGTAAAAGGAATCCTTGAGGAACGTCTGCGCCTGCTCACGCGTGATGCCGTACTGCGCCAAGGCCTCGGCCATCTCTTGCTGGGCGCGCTGGCGGGCCTTGAACAGAAAGAGCTGGACCCGCGAATAGAAGTTCACCGCGCCTTCGCCGCTGGTCTCGACCGCGCAGAAGATCGCTTCCGGATACAGCTCGGTGATCACGCTCTGCACGCCATCGGAGACGCCCGAGCTCGGCATGCAGCCGAACGGCTTGACGCTCAACGTCATGTGCGCCTTGGATTTGACGACGTTGAGGATGAGCTTCGCGACTTCCATGTGGCCTTCGCCGCCGCGCAGCTCCTGGTTGTAGTGGCTGTGGCCATAGCGCGCGACCTCGTCCATGTCGGGCAGCGGGAAGCGCCGCAAACCGATGGCGAAGGCGAACGCACCGAAGATCGAGCGCAGCGCCAGCTCGCCTACCCAGAGCCCGGCCATGCGCAGACCGACGTCTGCGTCGCGCAAGCCGTAGGAGCCGCCGTCCTCGCCTTTGAGCGGGATGCGCTGCTCGGTGTCGTGGCGCGCTTCCCAAAGGTTGTAGAGCAGCGTGAAGACGAGCAGCTGGATGTCGTTTTCGGCGCCCTCCTGCTCGATGAAGCGCTGCAGGTGGTAGTTGCCGTCGCCCTCCGTAGTCATCGCCCAGAACTCGCCCAAGATGGCGACCTTCGGCTTGGCTTGCGTGCGATCGACCGGGATCTCGGCCAGGTATTTGCGCCCGCGGTAGAGCGCCATGAGCACGCTCTTGTTGTTCGCGAGCGCGTCGTGTACCTCGCGCTTCACTTTCTCGAGCGCGCGATCGGTCGCGCCCGGCTCGAGCTCGTAAGGTCGGATGCGGTAGCCGATGGCGTTGATCACGTCGCCCGCGAAGAGCGCGCGCGCCAGCCCCATGAAGAACGGCGGATCGAACGGCAAACCGAGCTCCTCGCCCGAAGCTTGCTTCACGCCGCCCGTCTGCTGGAAGAGCATCACACGGAAGCCGTCGAAGCCGGCGTCGCGCAGCGCCTTCCGGTACTCGGTCACGTACATGCCGAAGCGGCAGGGGCCGCACGCGCCCGCGGTCAGAAACACGTAGTGCTTGAGGATATGCTCGGTGCTCAGACCTTCCTGGTCGCGCAGCCGACACAGCTCCTTCACCAGGTTGCCGACCGTGAAGTACGTCGGGTTGCACTGGCTGACGTTGCCGAACTCCTTGCCGTGCCGCAGCGACTCGTTGTCCGGGCAGTCGAGGTGCCGGGTGGTGTAGCCGCGCCCTTTCAGCGCGCCCGACACGAGGTAGTCGTGCGCCATGGTCAGGCCGCTGTTGAGGATCGTCATGTGCGGGCGCTCTTTGGCGCTGAACTGCGGATCGATCATCGCGTCAGTCCAGTGCTCGACCTGACGGTCGAGGCCGAGACGAGCGCGCTCCTCGGCCTCGAAACGGGCCATCATCGCTTCGATGCTGTCGACGCCATCATCGTTCTTCACGTAGGTGCCCATCGTGTGCCTCATCATTTCGCTCGATGACCTTTACAACCGAACCACTTCGCCCTTACTCTTCTTGCCCAAGCGGACCAAGCCCTTGGGCGCGGTGTCGGCCGGCTCCGTCGCAGGCCCTCGATAGCTGCCGAGTCGCGCGGTCAGCTCGTCGATCTGTGCCGCGAGCGCGGCGTCGTGTTGTTGGCGCAGCGCGAGCTGCACCTGCTTCATGCGCAGGAGCTCGAGCCGCTTCTCATCGAGCCTGCGCGCGAGCTCCTGCTTCTTGCGCGCCACGTCCTCGAGCTCTTCCTGGCGCAGCTTGAGCGAGTGGACGTAGGTCTTCACGCGGATCTTGATCGAGCCGCCGGGTTTGTTGGCGTCGATGTCGTGGAGCGCCAGGTGCGGCAGGGCGCTCTGCTCCACGATGCGGTCGATGATGCCGTAGGTAGGCGCGTCGTGGCCGCACTTGAAGCTCGACAAATCGAGCAGCACGACGTTCGGGTGGCGGGCGGCGAACTTCGTCGCCCACACCTTCATCGCCGAGTTGGCCGAGTAGTTCTCCGGCCACACGTCGTTGATGTCGAGCGGCGACTTGACGCGCCCGCTCTCGAGGTCGCTCTGGAAGAAGCGCGCGAGCCACGCCTCGTCCTTCGGGATCGAGCGGATGCTCAGGATCGGATACCCCTGCACCTGGAACTCGTCGGGGATGCCGTGGTGCAGACCGGGATCGAGGTGGTAGGGCCGGCCGATCAGTAAGATCGCGATCCGATCTTCGGCCTCGACTTGCTCGAGCACGGCCTTGCCCTGCGCCTGTATGTCCTGGTCGAAGCGCTCGAGCGCGCGCAGGCCCTCGTCGGCCGCGAAGTCGCTCTCGTCTTCGGTGATCTCGAGCAGCTCCCGGAACTCCTCGAACAAGCGCCGCTTCATGCGCACCGGTTCGTTGAAGCTGAACGCCGGATCCAAGAACTTGATGCCGCGCGTCGCGAAGAAGTCTTGCTCTTTCGTGAAGGCGGCTTTGATCACGTCTGGGGTGCCGGCGACGATCGGGCAGCTCGCGTAGTCCATCGCGTGCTTCACGAACGACGGCACGTGCGTGAGGATGGGGAAGAAGATCGCGTCGAGCGGGTTCTTCTTGTGCGTGTGGAACAGCAGCTGGTGGAAGTGCGCCTGCACGACCTTGGCCGGGAAGCACGGATCGACCGAGCCGTACTTGCCGCCCTCGCTCCACATCTCTTCGCTGGTCTCGTCGCTGAAGATCACGTTGCGGGGATCGAGCCCGAGCACCTCGAAGTACGTGCGAAAAAAGGGCGCCGTCGAGTACATGTTGAGCACGCGCGGCATGGCGATGCGGAAGCGCTTGCGGCGCTCTAACGCGGCCGCGCTCGCGCGCTGGAACGCGCGCTGAAACGGCTTGCGCTCGACGTTGCCCCAGAACGTGCGCTTCACCGCCACGTCCGTGATCGTCTCGCTCGCGTCGGGCATGGAGCGCGCGCCCGGGATGCGCTGGAAGGCCTTGCGCGCTTCCAGGGCGACCAGGTTCGGATACTCGCGCGCCAGCGCCTTACGCTGCTTGACCACCTCGAGCATGGCGTCTTTCGACTCGACCATGCCCTTCTCGCAGGAAAAGCCGCTGATGTAGCGGCTGGTGCTGCCGTCCGGACGGAACGCGTCGATGAAGGTGCGCGAGCAGTTGTTCGGACAGAACGTGCACTTCGTCTCTTCGTCGTTCTTCGCGCGGTACTCGAGGTCGATCGCCGCTTCGAGGCCGATGAAGCGGCTCTCTCCGCGGCGCTTGACGACGCGTAAGGTCTCCATGGCCGCGCCGATCGCGCCCGCTTCGCCGCTGTGCGGGTGCACGAACACTTCGCCGTCGGGGACGCGCTGCTTGATGTAGTCGACCTGCGCCTTGACCGCGGCCAGGTTGTACTGCGTGCCGCCCTGCAACACGAAGCGCCGCCCGAGCGAGGCGAGCCGCGGCACCGCCACCACGTACTGCCAAACGTTCTTGGGCAAGACCTGCGCGAGCCCGGCCAGGAGCTCTTCCTTGCCGTAGCCCTCTTTCTGGAAGTTGACGCGATCGGTATCGAGGAAGACCGCGCAGCCGTAGTTGAACTTGGGCGAGAGCTCGGCTTTGAACGCCGTCTCGGCGTAGTCGGTGACCTTGAGCCCGAACTGATCGGCCATGGCCTGGAGCAGCATGCCGTTGCCGGCCGAGCACTGGTTGCTCAGCTTGAACGACTTGATGTCGCCGTTCTCCATGAACAGGACTTTGATGTCTTGCCCGCCGATGTCGCAGATGACGTCGACCTGCCCAAAATAGTGGGTGGCGCTCATCATGTGGGCGATGGTCTCGACGACGTTGACGTCGGCACGCACGCACTCTTCGAGCACGTCTGCCGCGTAGCCGGTCGCGCCGAAGCCGACCACCTCGAGCGTGGCGCCCCGGGCGTGCACGCGGTCGCGCAGGTCGCGCAGCAAGTCTTTGGTGTCTTGGATCGGGTTGCCCTTGGAGAGCGTGTAGGCCTTGAGCAGGAGCTCGCCGTCTTCGCTCATCAGCACGGCCTTCGACGACGTGCTGCCGCCGTCGAGCCCGATCACCGCGCGCACCTGCTGGCCGGGCTCGAACTCGGCCTCCTCGAAGCGCGGGATACGGTAGGCCTCCACGAACGCGGCGAGCTCTTCCTGATCGCGCGCCAGAGGTGGACCCGCGTTTTGGCCGAGGCGCGCGGTGCGCCCGCTGCGGATGTATTCGCGCAGCGGATCGAGGCCCGCGTAACGCCCGACGTCGCCGGCCTCATGCAGCCCGTACATCACCGCGCCGTAGGCCGCGTACAGCTCGGCGTTTTGCGGCACGATGATGAGCTCCTCGATCGGCACGTCCTTCGGGTAGTCGTAGCCGCGCTCGTCCCAGGTCTCCGGGATGCGCCTGCGCCAGCACTGCTGCAGGAACGGCAAGTACGTGTTGGGCCCACCGAGGAGCAGCACCTTCGAGCGCAACGTATTGCCGCGCGTGAGCACCGACAGGTTCTGCATCACGATCGCGTCGGCCAGCGAGCACATGATCTCGTCCGACGGGATGCCGGTCTTGACCAGGTTCACGATGTCCGTCTCGGCGAACACGCCGCACTTGGCCGCGACGTGATGGAGCTTTTCGCCATTGAACTGCAGCCGGCCGACCGTCTCCGGCGGCAGGCCCACCTTGATCATGCACTTGTCGATGGTGGCGCCGGTGCCCGAGGCGCATTTGTCGTTCATCGACGCGATGGCGCTCTTGTCGCCGGTCTTCTCGTTGGGCTTGAAGATGATGATCTTCGCGTCTTGTCCGCCCAGCTCGACCACGGAACCGGCGTCGGGGTGGAGCGTCTCGACGGCCAGGGTGACTGCGTTGACCTCTTGGACGAATTTGGCCCCGAGCGGGCCGCAAAGGGGTCCGGCCCCGGAGCCGGTGCAGAACAGGCGGATGGAGTCCGGCGGCTGCTCTCCGAGCTCTTGGGCGATGCGCACCATGAAGTCGAGCACGCAATCGGCTTGCTTCGTGTGGTGGCGCTTGTAGTCATGCCACAAGATTCGCCGCGTTACGGGGTCGACGACCACGGCCTTGACCGTGGTCGAGCCTACGTCGAGTCCGACGACGACGGGTCTGATCACTCCACCTCCCACGTAGGTTCGCGCGACCTACAGCCCTCGAAGCGCACGCACCGCGCGCGCTGTCGGGATGACCACGACTGCCGCTCAGCGTCATTACCTGCGCGGAACCGCACGTCAATATCGATCTCGCGCAAAGCGGCGACTTGTCGTTCGCCTGTGGCGCCGATGCCGTAGAGTGCGCTATCTTGGGCGCGCACGAGGCATAGGAGTCGCCGGGGCGTGCACGCCGGGCACGGCCCAGCGCCGCTCCGTCGGGTATCGCGCGTGTCGCGAAGCTCCGCTGCTCGTTTCGAGCCGTCGAGCTTGAGGCCGGAGCGCGGCCGTCGCGCTTGAGAAGCGAGCGAGCGCTGTGCCCTCCAAGTCGCGCGGCATGCATGTAGGATGCGGGCGCCCGATCGCCAGGTGCCAGGAGACGATGTGAGCTCAACCGCGAAGCGTTCCCCGCTCACTCCGTATCAGCGCAAGCTCTTCTTCTTCCTGAGCGTCGCGACCTTCTTCGAGGGCTTCGATTACATCGCGCTGACCCAGCTGCTCAAGCCGATCCGCGATAGCTTCGGGCTCAGCTATCCGGAAGGTCAGTTCCTGGTCTCCGTGATCAACGTCGGCACGATCGCCGCCTATCCGTTGATCCGCCACGCCGACGTGGCCGGACGCCGTCGCGTCCTGAGCATCACGATCGCGGGCTACACGCTGGCGTCGTTCCTCACGGCCTTCGCGAGCGATGCGTGGATGTTCGGGTTCGCCCAATTTTGCGCGCGCATGTTCCTGCTCGCCGAGTACGCGGTCAGCATGGTCTACGTGGTCGAGGAGTTCCCCGCCGATCGGCGCGCGTTCGCGGCGGGCGTGATTCAGGGCGTGAACAGCTTGGGCGCCGTCGTGTGCGCGGGCGTGGTCCCGATGTTGGTCAAGCTGCCGTGGGGCTTCCGCACGGTCTACCTGGTCGGCGGCGTTCCGCTCTTGCTCATGATGTTTTTGCGGCGCGACATCCGCGACACGCGCCGTTTTCTCGAGCACAAGCCGGAAGCACCCAAGAGCCTGTTCCGCATCTTCCGGACGCCGCACTGGCGCAGGCTGCCGCTGCTCGCGTCGCTCTGGGCGCTCACCTATCTGTGCACGTACGTGCTCGTCAACAACTTCAAAGACTACGCCGTGCTCGAGCGCGGCTTCGACGACCGCGAGGTCTCGCTGGCGCTCGTGGTCGCGGCGCTCGCTTCGATGCCGCTCGTGTTTTTGTCGGGCAAGCTGCTCGACATGATCGGCCGAAGGGGCGGGGCGGCGGTGATCTTGCTCGCCACGAGCCTCTCCGCGTTCGGCGCGTTCAGCGCGCACGGCTTCTGGGCGATCACGCTCGGGCTCACCGGCTGCATTTTCGCGGCGAGCGCCGTGCTGCCGGTGCTCAACGCGATCACCTTGGAGCTCTTTCCCACCGACGTGCGCGCGGACGGCTACGGCTGGTCGAACGCGCTGCTCGGCCGCAGCGGCTACATCGTGGGCCCGTCCTTGGTCGGGGTCATGGCGCCGACGCTCGGGATCGGCCCGGCCACCGCGCTGACCGGCGTGTTCCCGCTGATCGCGCTCGGGCTGATCGTCGCCTACGTGCCGGAGACCTCCGGCAAGGAGCTCGAAGAGATCGCCGCGCTGCACTGAAAACGGCGCGCTTCGCTTTGGATGTTGGCGATGGCTTGCCGGGACGCGGCCGACGCCTCGCGGCGCCTGCTATCTCAGCTCGGCCCCGGCCCGGCGTCCGCGGCGGGTGTGGACTGGGGCCAGTCGAAGGTGGCAGTCAGCGGACCGTGATCGCTCGCGCCGAATTCGCGATGGATGACGCAGGAGCTCGCGCGTTCGGCCAAGTTGGGGCTCGCCAGCACGTAGTCGATGCGCCAGCCTACGTTCTTCTCGCGCAGGTTGCGCCAGGGCGCCCACCAGCTGAACAGGCGATCGTTATCGGGCTCGAATTGGCGCGAGAGGTCGACGAGTCCGTGCCCGAGCATGCGCTCGAAGAGCGCCCGCTCTTCGGCCGTGGTGCCGATCTGATCGGGCTTGCGCAGGGAAGGGTGAACGTCGCGCACCTCGCGCGCCACGTTCAGGTCGCCGCACAAGAGCAGCGGTCCGGCCGCGCGCGCCTCTCCTACGAAGCGCTCGAGCGCCTCGAGAAAGCGCAGCTTGGCCTCGAAGTCTTTGCCGCCGTTGGGCACGTACACGGAGGCGATCGTCAGCCCGCCTGCGCGCGTGGTCACGATGCGATTCTCGTGATCGAAGTCGGGGTGTTCGAAGGCGGGCTCTTCCGGAAACGCCGCGCGCGCCAAGAGCAGCGCCACGCCTGAGTAACCCTTGTGGCCGTGCCAGTAGCACCAGTAGTCGGCGTGGCACA